>NZ_BAZI01000058.1 GCF_001310775.1 Stenotrophomonas pictorum JCM 9942 | reverse complement strand
CCCGCATCCACGGCTGCGCGCTGGGCATCAGCGGCGGTCCCGCTCGCGCTCGGCGAAGGCTTCCGAATCCTCACGCAGCGCCTTCATCAGCGCCAGCAGGTCGGCCGGCACCGGCGCGGTGTTGCGGATCGTTTCGCCACTGACCGGGTGCACGAACTCCAGGGTTTCAGCATGCAGCGCCTGACGCTTGAAGCCGCGCAACTGCGCAATCAGCTCATCGGTGGCGCCCTTGGGCAGCTTCAGCGAACCGCCATACAGCGGATCGCCGACGATGGCGTGCTTGAGGTGGGCCATGTGCACGCGGATCTGGTGGGTGCGGCCGGTTTCCAGACGGCATTCCAGGGCGGTGTGCGCGCGGAAGCGCTCACGCAGCCGGTAATGGGTCACCGCGTCCTTGCCGTCCTCGCGCACGCCCATGCGCAGACGGTCACGGGCGTGGCGGTCGATCGGCGCATCCACGGTACCGCCGGCAACCAGCGCACCGACCACGACCGCCAGATACTGGCGGTGCACTTCACGTGCCGACAGCTGCTCCACCAGCGCGGTCTGCGCCTGCAGCGTGCGCGCCACCACCATCACGCCACTGGTGTCCTTGTCCAGGCGATGCACCACACCGGCACGCGGTACCTTGGCAATCTCCGGGTCCCGGAACAGCAGCGCGTTGACCAGGGTGCCGCTCGGGTTGCCGGCGCCGGGATGGACCACCAGCCGGCCGGCTTGTCGATCACCAGCACATGCTCGTCCTCGTACAGCACCGACAGCGGGATATCCTCCGGCACCGCGTGTGTCTCGATCTCCAGCACCGCGTTCAATGTGGCCAGCTCGCCGCCACGGACCGGATCGCGCGGCCGCACCGGCTCGCCGTCGAGCAGTACCGCGCCGGTCTTGATCCACTCGGTAAGGCGCGAACGGGAGAATTCGGGAAACAGTTCGGCCAGCACGGCATCAAAACGACGACCGGCAGCGGAATCGGGGACCAGCGCCTGGCGCTGGGTGGCAGAGGTGTTCTCGGACATGGGAAAGACCAACAGAAAGACGAAATTGGGGGTCCTGACGGCAACAGTCAGTCGCAGGACAGGCCACTAGGCTATCATCGCCCCTTCGTATTCCTGCCGCGTCCTGCCCTGACCCATGATCCGAGGCTTCTCGATGCTGTCCGCCCCCCTCCGTTTCACCGCCCTGCTGCTGGTGCTGGTTTTTGCCGTTTCCGGCTGCCACCGCGGTACCAAGGGCAAGAATGCCGACGAAGGCGTGCCGGTCGAACAGCTGTTCGAAAAGAGCCACAAGCTGATGCAGGGCGGCAACTGGTCGGGGGCTGAAAACAGCTTCCGGCGCCTGATTGCGCAATATCCGTACGGCCCGTACACCGAGCAGGCGATGATCGAAAGCGCCTACGCCCAGTACAAGGCCGGCAAGAACGATGACGCGGTGTCCAGCATCGACCGCTTCATCCGCACCTACCCGACCCATCGCAACATCGCCTATCTGTACTACCTGCGTGGCCTGGCCAACAGCAACCGCGATACGGTTTTCCTGCGCCGCGTATGGTCCTTGGATCCGAGCCGCCGCGATCTGTCCTCGCCGCGTCAGGCCTATGCCGATTTCACCATCGTCACCGAGCGCTACCCGAACAGCCGCTACGCCGCCGACGCGCGCCAGCGCATGATCGAGCTGCGCGACGTGTTCGCCCAGCACGAGCTGGACAACGCCCTGTACTACGCCCGTCGCGGCGCCTGGGTCTCGGTTGCCGGCCGCGCCAACTACCTGCTGGAAACCTATCCGCAGAGCGCCTTCCAGTACGATGCGGTGGCACTGCTGGCCGAGGCCTATACCCGCCTGGGCAACCAGACCCTGGCCGATGACGCCCGTCGCGTGCTCGAGCTGAACCAGCCCGACCACCCGTGGCTGGCCGGCAACTGGCCCAAGTACCCGTGGATGATCCGCAAGCTCAACCCGTTCGCCGGCGAGAAGTCGGTGGCCACCGGGCAGCGCAACGCCACCATGGGCAAGAAATAAGCCACCGGATCCATCCGGCGCAGACACAGAAAAGGGGCCTTGCGGCCCCTTTCTTTTTATCCCTTGAACGGTTTGGGCCGGCTCAGCCGCGGAAACCGTTGCTGATCGGATAGCGCCGTTCCCGGCCGAACGCACGCCGTGACACCTTCGGCCCCGGCGCGGCCTGGTGGCGCTTCCACTCGCCAATCCGCACCAGCCGCAGCACCCGGTCCACCACCTCCGGCGCATAGCCGGCGCCGATGATGTCCTCGCGCGACTGCTCCTGGTCGACGTAGCGGTACAGGATGCCGTCGAGCACGTCGTAGGCCGGCAGCGAATCCTGGTCGGTCTGGTTCTCGCGCAGCTCGGCCGACGGCGCACGCGCGATCACCGCCGGCGGGATCACCGGGGCCCGCCCACGGTGTTGCGCCACTTGGACAGGCCGTAGACCTCGGTCTTGTACAGGTCCTTCAGCGGCGCGTAGCCGCCGCACATGTCGCCGTAGATGGTGGCGTAGCCGACCGCGTACTCGCTCTTGTTGCCGGTGGTCAGCAGCAGGCCACCGAACTTGTTGGCCAGCGCCATGAGGATCACGCCACGGCTGCGCGACTGCAGGTTCTCCTCGGTGACGTCGGGCGCCTGCCCTTCGAACATCGCCGACAGCGACTGCATCAGGCCCTGGAAGGCCGGCTCGATCGGCACCGTCTCCAGCTTCACCCCCAGCGCGCGGCACTGCTCCACGGCCAGGTCATTGGACAGGTCGGCGGTGTAGCGCGAAGGCAGGCTGACCGCGGTGACGTTGGCCGCGCCCAGCGCATCCACCGCCAGCGCCAGCACCAGCGCCGAGTCGATGCCGCCGGACAGGCCCAGCCAGACCTTGGAAAAACCGTTCTTGCGGCAGTAGTCCTGGATGCCACGGGTGACCGCACGCCAGGCCAGCGCGTCCATGCTTTCATCGCCATCATCGATCCAGCGCATCGGTATGAAGCTGCGGCGGGCCACGTCGTAGTCGACCACCAGCATCTCCTCGGCAAACGCCACCGCGGCCGGATGCACGATGCCATCGCCATCGGCCACCACCGAGGCGCCATCGAACACCACCGCGTCCTGGCCGCCGACGGTGTTGACGTAGACGATGCCGACGCCGGTCTCGCGGCTGCGCTCGGCCAGCAGCGCATCGCGCTGGGCGTGCTTGCCACGTTCATAGGGCGAGGCGTTGGGCACCAGCACCAGCTCGGCGCCGGCCTTGGCCGCACCGGCCAGCGGCTCGGCAAACCAGAGGTCCTCGCAGATCACCAGCCCCAGCTTCACGCCGTTGACCTCGAACACGCAGTCGCCGCCGTCCGGATCGACGTCGAAATAGCGGCGCTCGTCGAACACCGCGTAGTTGGGCAGCTCACGCTTGCGGTAGGTGGTTTCCACCGTCCCCTCGCGCAGCACGCTGGCCGCGTTGTAGACCACCGCGCCGGCGCTCTGCGGCCAGCCGACCACCGCCACGATGCCGTGCGCGGCGGTCGCAATACGCTGCAGCGCCTGCTCGCACTGGCGCAGGAATCCCGGGCGCAGCAGCAGATCTTCCGGCGGATAGCCGCTGACCGCCAGTTCCGGAAAGAGCACCACCTCGGCGCCGTATTCGTCGCGCGCCTCGTGCATCAACTCGATGATGCGGTCGGCGTTGCCCGCCACATCACCGACCGGGAAGTCGAACTGGGCCAGAGCGATGCGAAGCGATTGGGTCATGTCAGCTGCCTTGTTCTGCGGGCATCCCCATGCGGATGCCGGAAAGGAAACACCTGGCGGGCTGCCGCCCGCCCCGTGCAACCGCCGCGCGGATGCACCGGGCCATTATTCCAGATGTGGCCCATTGCCCGCCGTACCGGGGTGCAGCCGGGCGAGGGTCCAAAAGAAAAGGCCGCCCGAAGGCGGCCTTTTCCAGACATCCATGCAGCGGATGGCTTACTTCTTCATCAGCTCGGCAATCGCCGCGCCCAGATCGCCCGGCGAACGGACGGTCTTCACGCCAGCAGCTTCCATCGCGGCGAACTTGCCTTCGGCCGTGCCCTTGCCACCGGAGGCGATCGCACCGGCGTGGCCCATGCGCTTGCCAGCCGGAGCCGAGGCACCGGCGATGAAGCCGACCACCGGCTTCTTGACGTGCTTGGCGATGTACTCGGCGCCGGCTTCCTCGGCGTCGCCGCCGATTTCACCGACCATGATGATGCCTTCGGTCTGCGGGTCTTCGTTGAACAGCTTCAGGCAGTCGACGAAGTTCAGGCCGTTGATCGGGTCGCCGCCGATGCCGATGCAAGTCGACTGGCCCAGGCCCACTTCGGTGGTCTGCTTGACTGCTTCATAGGTCAGCGTGCCCGAGCGCGACACGATACCGATCTTGCCCGGCATGTGGATGTGGCCCGGCATGATGCCGATCTTGCACTCGCCCGGAGTGATGACGCCCGGGCAGTTCGGCCCGATCAGCACGGTGTCCGGATGCGAACGGGTCAGCACGTTCTTCACGCGCAACATGTCCAGCACCGGGATGCCTTCGGTGATGCAGACGATGACCTTGATGCCGGCCGCAGCGGCTTCCAGGATCGCGTCGGCGGCGAAGGCCGGCGGCACGTAGATGACCGAGGCGTCGGCGCCGGTGGCGGCGACGGCATCGGCGACGGTGTTGAACACCGGCAGTTCAAGATGGGTGGTGCCACCCTTGCCCGGGGTCACGCCGCCGACCACCTGGGTGCCGTATTCCAGCATCTGGGTGGCGTGGAAGGTGCCCTGCTGGCCGGTGAAGCCCTGCACGATCACCTTGGTGTTCTTGTTGATCAAAACGCTCATGGGTAATTCCTTGGGGTGTCGTGGATCAGGCAGCAGACTTGACCGCTTCAACGATCTTCTTGGCGCCATCGTTGATGTTGTCAGCCGGGATGATGGCCATGCCGCTGTCACGCAGCAGCTGCTTGCCTTCTTCCACGTTGGTGCCTTCCAGACGGACCACCACCGGAACCTTGACGCCCACTTCCTTGACCGCGGCGATGATGCCTTCGGCGATCATGTCGCAGCGGACGATGCCGCCGAAGATGTTGACGAAGATGCCTTCGACCTTGTCCGAGGACAGGATCAGCTTGAACGCTTCGATCACGCGCTGCTTGTTGGCACCGCCGCCCACGTCCAGGAAGTTGGCCGGCTCGCCGCCGTTGAGCTTGATGACGTCCATGGTGGCCATGGCCAGGCCGGCGCCGTTGACCATGCAGCCGATGTTGCCGTCCATGGTGACGTAGTTGATGTCCAGCTCCGAGGCGATCACTTCGGTCGGGTCTTCCTGGGTCTTGTCGCGCATGGCGACCAGATCCTTGTGGCGGTAGCTGGCGTTGTCGTCGCTGTCGAACTTGCCGTCCAGCGCGTACAGGTTGCCGTCGTCCAGGATCGCCAGCGGGTTGATTTCAACCAGCGCCAGGTCCTTTTCGTTGAACAGGCGGTACAGGTTGACCATGATGCTTGCGAACTGGCCGGCCTGCTTGGCGGTCAGGCCCAGCTTGAAGCCGAAATCGCGACCGTGGTAACCCTGCACGCCTTCAACGAAGTCGACGTTGAGGGTGTGGATTAGCTCCGGGGTCTCGGCGGCGACCTGCTCGATCTCCACGCCACCTTCGCTTGATGCGATATAGCTGATGGTCTTGGTGCCACGGTCCACCAGGACCGACAGGTACAGTTCCTTGACGATCTCACCGGCGGTGGTCACCAGCACCAGGTTGACTGGCAGCTCGACGCCGGCGGTCTGGTAGGTGGCCATCTTGGTGCCGAGCATCTTGCCGCAGCGGCCTTCACATCGTCGACGGTCTTGCAGAACTTGACGCCGCCGGCCTTGCCGCGACCGCCCGCATGGATCTGCGCCTTGACCATCCAGGGGCCTTCGCCCAGCGACTGGGCAGCGGCAACGGCCTCATCGGCGGTGGCTGCGACCTTGCCGGCCGGGACCGGAATGCCATATTGGGCAAGCAGCTGTTTTGACTGGTATTCGTGGAAATTCATGCGTCACCGTGGGAATAGGAACGACCGCCTCATAAGTCCGCGAGGCCAAAGTGGCCGTCATACAGCGCAGGCGGGCCGGCTATTGTCGCCGACCCCGGGCCGCGGCGCAAAGAAGTCTGTACAAATCATCGGCGCGGGCCCGGTTTTCAAAAGCTTTTCAGTCACTTGCCTGTGAAATTCGACGCAGCCACGGCGCCGCCCGCCACCGGTTCGGCACCTATACTGTGCGCTCGTCGCGAGGAAAGGAGTCCGGCTTGTCCCCCAGCTCATCGCTTATCGATCGCATCGAATCGATCCCGCGACGCGAACTGTATTTCTTCGCGCTCTACCGGCTCCTGGTCGCCAGCCTGATCGCGGCGCTGGTGTTCAGCCCGCTGTCCATGCTGGTTGGCGAGCCCCATCACCCGCGACTGGCGCAGCTGGTCTCCATCGGCTACCTGCTGGTTTCGCTGGGCCTGTTGATCTGGGGCCGCAACGAACGCTGGCTGCAGACCATCGTCCTGTGCAGCGTGATGGTCGACACCGTGGCCGCGATGCTGCTGACCCACGCCCTGCCCGGCGCCAGCGCCGGCATCTCGATGTCGCTGCTGTTCAACATCGCCGCCGCGGCGATGCTGCTGCCGCTCGCGCGCGGCATGCTGGTGGCGCTGGGCGCCAGCTCCGCCACCGTGCTCGAATTCGTCTGGCGCGAGCTGGAGGACGGCAGCAATGCGCGCACCGTGGCCGAACTGGCGATGTTCATCACCAGCTATCTGGCGCTGGCCTGGATCAGCTACCAGATCGGCAACCGTGCACGCCGCAACCAGCAGCTGGCCGAGCAGCGCGGGGCCGAAGTGGCCAACCTGTTCGAGATCAACGAACTGATCATCCGCCGTATGCGGACCGGCGTGCTGGTGGTCGATGGCCACGGCCGCATCACCGTGGCCAACGAGGCCGCCACCGCCCTGCTCGGCGATGCCGGCGGCACCCTGGACGATGGCGAGAACCGGCTGTCGCTGCGCGCGCCCGAACTGGCCAAACGCCTGCAACGCTGGCGCAATGGCTGGCGCGAGGAAGAACTGCCGCTGCAGCTGGCGCCCGACCAGGCCGAGGTGCAGCCGCGCTTCGCCCGGCTGCTGGCCGACAGCGAACTGTCGTTGGTGTTCTTGGATGACACCACCGTCGTTTCGCGCCGCGCCGAATCGCTGACGCTGTCCACGCTGGGGCGTTTTTCCGCCAGCCTGGCCCATGAAATCCGCAATCCGCTGGCGGCAATCAACTACGCCACCCAGCTGCTGGAGGAATCGCCGGATATCGGCGAAGCCGACCGCCGCCTGCTGCAGATCATCCATCACCAGTGCCAGCGCACGAACGGCATTGTCGAAAGCGTGCTCGGCCTGGCGCGGCGCGAACGCGCCAACCCGGAGAACCTGGACCTGGCCAGCTTCGTCCGCCGCTTCGTGCTGGAGTACCGGCAGACCCTGTCCATCGAGACCGACAGCCTGGAAGTCATCATCCGCGAGGCCTCGGTGATGGCGCTGATGGATCCCCGGCACCTGCACCAGGTGCTGACCTCGCTGGTGCACAACGCGCTCAAGTACGGCCGCCTGGCCGAGGAGCCGGCACGGGTCCGCATCCGCGTCGCCTCGGCCGAACGCCACGCCATCATCGATGTGACCGATCGTGGTCCCGGCATCCCCGATGCGGTGGCCGCACAGCTGTTCCGGCCGTTCTACACCACCTCCGAACACGGCACCGGGCTGGGACTGTATATCGCCCGCGAGCTGTGCCGTGCCAACCAGGCACAGCTGGACTACATCTCCGTGCCGGCCGGCGGCGCCTGCTTCCGCCTGACCCTGTCCGCGCCGACCCCAACCCTGACGCACTGATACCCCGGGCACACTCCCGCTGGCGCGAGGTTGGCGGCAACCGGCCTCCTCCGCTATCGTTCCCGCCATGAATGTGACGCACAGCGCCCTGGTCGTCGATGACGAACGCGACATCCGTGAGCTTCTGGTTCTCACCCTTGGCCGGATGGGGCTGCGCATCAGTACCGCGGCCAACCTGGCCGAAGCGCGCGAACTGCTGGCCAGCAACCACTTCGATCTGTGCCTGACCGATATGCGCCTGCCCGACGGCAACGGCATCGAGCTGGTCACCGAGATCACCCGCGACCACCCGCGCACACCGGTGGCGATGATCACCGCCTTTGGCAGCATGGATCTGGCGGTGGAAGCGCTCAAGGCCGGCGCCTTCGACTTCGTCAGCAAGCCGGTGGACATCAGCGTGCTGCGCGGCATGGTCAAGCACGCGCTGGAACTGAACAACACCGAACGCCCCCGCACCCCGGCACCGCCCGAGAATGCCGCGCGCCTGCTCGGCGAATCGGCGGCGATGGACGAACTGCGAGCCACCATCACCAAGGTCGCGCGTAGCCAGGCACCGGTCTACATCCTGGGCGAATCCGGCGTCGGCAAGGAGCTGGTCGCCCGGACCATCCACGAGCAGGGCGCCCGCGCGGCCGGGCCGTTCATTCCGGTCAACTGCGGCGCCATCCCGGGCGAATTGATGGAGAGCGAGTTCTTCGGCCACCGCAAGGGCAGCTTCACCGGTGCCCACGCCGACAAGCCCGGGCTGTTCCAGGCCGCCAACGGCGGCACCCTGTTCCTGGACGAAGTGGCCGAGCTGCCGCTGCAGATGCAGGTCAAACTGCTGCGCGCGATCCAGGAAAAATCGGTGCGCCCGGTGGGCGCGGCGGCCGAAGTTCCGGTGGATGTGCGGATCCTGTCGGCCACCCACAAGGATCTGGCCGAGCTGGTGGAGGATGGAGCTTCCGCCACGACCTGTACTACCGTATCAACGTGATCGAACTGCGCGTGCCGCCGCTGCGCGAACGCCGCAGCGACCTGCCGCAACTGGCGGCGGCCATCCTCAGCCGGCTGGCACACGCACAGGGACAACCCCTGCCTGCGCTGGCCCCCTCCGCCATCGATGCCCTGACCGACTATGCGTTCCCGGGCAACGTACGCGAGCTGGAGAACATCCTGGAGCGCGCGCTGGCGATGGTCGAAGGCGGGCATATTGGCGCCGATGATCTGCGGCTGCCGCACGCCCGGCCGTTCGGTGCCGATGGTGGCAAGGGCGCCGCCCCCCAGGAAGCGGTGATCGATATCGATCCGGCCAATGCCGCGCTGCCCACCTACATCGAGCAGCTGGAGCGCTCCGCGATCCAGAAGGCACTGGAAGAAAACCGCTGGAACAAGACCCGCACCGCCGCGCAGCTGGGCATCACCTTCCGCGCCCTGCGCTACAAGCTGAAAAAGCTGGAAATGGAGTAACCGGCGTCCCGCAGATCGGCAGAGAACTGCAGAAATGGAAAACGCCGGGTAAACCCGGCGTTTTCCATTGGATCACCCGGTCTTGGATCAATCCTTGGTCACGCGATTGATCTCGGCCAGGCTGGTCACACCGTGAGCGGCCTTGAGCAGCGCGGACTGGCGCAAATCATTCACCCCGACCCGCTGCGCGGCCGCGGCGATCTCCATCGCGTTACCGCCCTGCAGCACGATCGAGGCGATCTCGTCGGTCATCGGCATCACCTGGTAGATACCGGTACGGCCCTTGTAACCCTCGGTGCACTCCTCGCACCCCACCGGCTCGTACAGCTGGATACCCTTGTCGATCTGCTCGGCGGTGAAGCCTTCGGCCAGCAGGGCGTTTTCCGGCAGCTGCAGCGGGCGCTTGCAGTTGGAGCACAGCCGGCGGGCCAGACGCTGGGCAATCACCAGCGTCACCGAGGAGGTGATGTTGAACGGCGCGATACCCATGTTCATCAGGCGCGCGATGGTCTGCGGGGCATCGTTGGTATGCAGCGTGGACAGCACCATATGGCCGGTCTGCGCGGCCTTGATCGCGATCTCCGCCGTTTCCAGGTCACGGATTTCACCGACCATGATCACGTCCGGGTCCTGGCGCAGGAACGAGCGCAACGCCGCGGCGAAGGTCATGCCGCGCTTGTTGTTCTGCTGCACCTGGTTCACGCCCGGCAGACGGATTTCCACCGGGTCTTCGGCGGTGGAGATGTTGCGGGTCTCATCGTTGAGGATGCCCAGCGCGGTATACAGCGACACGGTCTTGCCCGAACCGGTCGGGCCGGTCACCAGCACCATGCCGTAGGGCTTGTGGATCGCCTCCAGGAACAGCTTCTGCTGCTCCGGCTCGTAGCCGAGCTTGTCGATGCCCAGCTTGGCCGCGCTGCCATCGAGGATACGCAGCACGATCTTCTCGCCGAACAGGGTCGGCAGCGTGCTGACACGGAAGTCGATCTGCTTGGTCTTGGACAGGTTGAGCTTGATGCGGCCGTCCTGCGGCACCCGTTTTTCGGCGATATCCAGCTGCGACATCACCTTCAGGCGGGCGGCGATGCGCTCGCGCAGCTTCACCGGCGCCTTGGCCACCTGCTTGAGCAGGCCATCGATGCGGAAACGCACCCGGTACTCGTCCTCGTACGGCTCGAAATGGATATCCGAGGCGCCCTTGCGGATCGCATCGACCAGTACCTTGTTGACGAACTTGACCACCGGGGTGTCGTCGCCCTTGGCGTCGATACCGGCGTCGCCACTACCGCCCATGTCCTCATCGCCGGCGGCGACGTCCAGATCGCCCACATCACCGTCGTCGCCGCCCAGCGCGTTGCCGATGCTGTCGTTGCTGGCCAGCCACAGCTCCAGCGTGCGCTTGATCTGCTCCTCGTCCACCAGAATGGACTCGACTACCAGATTGGTGTGGAACTTGATCTCATCCAGCGGCTGGGTCGGGTTGCTGGTGCCCACGAACAGCTTGCCGCCGCGCTTGAACAGCGGCAGCACGCGATGTTTGCGCAGCAGCTCCTCGCTGACCAGCTTGATCGCGCTCTGGCCGGCATCGAAAACCGACACATCCAGCAAAGGCATGCCGAATTCCATCGCATTTGCCGCTGCCATGCTGGCGGCGCTGACCAGCTTCTTGTCCGCCAGCCACTGCGTCAGCGGCACCTTGGCATCGGCCGCCTGGGCCATCGCGGTGCGCGCAGTGGCTTCGTCCAGCGCTCCGTCCTGGACCAGACGCCGGGCGATGCCGGTAATACCCACCAGGTTGGCGGATGCCAGTGTGTTCATGGGATTCCCCCTTCAATCAGACCAGAAAGATACCGCATCCGGCCGCCACGGCGGCTGACGCACTGCCCGGATCGCCCCGCTCCCGCCTTCGCCCTGCCCGGGCACGAAGGGGATTGCCAAGTCGCTGCCGGCCGGTCTACAGCAGGTCGCGGCGCAGCTCCGCCGCCGAGCGCGGCGACAGCAGGCCCGGAGCCACATCGAACACCGTCACCGCGCCCACCTGCCCGGCGCGGTTCATGCGGTAAACCGCCCGCGCATAGGCCACCAGCACGCTGGCGGTGAACTGCGGGTTGCTGTCGAGCTTTAGCGAATACTCCACCACCTGCGAGACATCCTCGGCGGTGCTGCCGCTGCGGATCACAAAGCCGCCATGCGGCATGGCCGAATGCTCACGCGCCAGCTGCTCGGCACTGATGAAATCCACGCGGGTGTCGTACTGGTCAAAGTAATGCGGCATCGACACGATCGCCTGCCGCACCTGTCCGGCATCGGCACCGTCCTCCAACACCACGAAGCAGTGCCTGGTGTGCTTGTCGCGGGTGGACAGGTGCGGCCGCGCGCCGCCACGCACCTGTGCCATGGCCGCGTCCGAG
>NZ_BAZI01000057.1 GCF_001310775.1 Stenotrophomonas pictorum JCM 9942 | reverse complement strand
GGCGGGGTGGTCGCGGCAGCGGCTGGGTGGCGTGCAGATCGGTCAGGTTGACGATGGCGCCGCGCTGGCGGCGCAGGTGTGGGGCGGCGGCCTGGGCGAGAAAGAAAGGCGCGCGGGCATTGACCGCAAACAGCTCGTCCCACTGTTCCGGCTGCACCTGTCCGAACGGGGTCGGGAAGAAGTTGGAGGCATTGTTGACCAGCGCATCCAGCCGCCCGAAGTGGCTGACGGCCTGTTCCACCAGATCCGGCACGCAGGCAACATCGCGCAGGTCCGCTTCCAGCGCCAGCACGCTGCCTGGCCGTTCACTTTCCAGATCGAAGGCCAGTGACTGCAGCTCCTCGCCGGACTGGTGGGCATGCAGGGCGATGCGATAACCATGGGCATGCAGGTGCCGCGCAATGCCGGCGCCGATCCGGCGCGCGCTGCCGGTGACCAGGGCCACCCGTTGGGATTCTGTCATCTGTGGTTTCCTCACTCGGCTATCCTGTGCATTGTCCCCGTAAACCGCCGCATCATGCACGCCGACCTGCCCACGCCCGACTCCGAAGCGCTTGCGCACAGCCAGCAGCTGGCTGACCACCTGCGCGCCGACATCTTCGCCCAGGGCGGTGCGGTGCCGTTTTCACGTTTCATGGAGCTGGCGCTGTATGCCCCGGGCTGGGGCTATTACAGTGCCGGCGCCAGCAAGTTCGGTGCTGCTGGCGATTTTGTGACCTCGCCGGAGATGGGGTCGTTGTTTGCTGCAACCACCGCCAACGCCTTGGCACCGGTGCTGCAGCAACTGGGTCCGCAGGCGCGGATGCTGGAGCTGGGGGGCGGCAGTGGCGCATTCGCCGAGGTCATGCTCAAGCGTCTGCATGAACTGGATGCACTGCCTGCGCGCTATGCGATTCTCGAACCCAGTGCGGATCTGCGCGAGCGCCAGCGGGAGCGGCTGGCCAAGGTGCTGCGCGCGGAGGTGTTCGCACGGTCCAGTGGCTGGACCGTCCGTTCGATGACGACTGGGACGGGGTGGTGTTCGCCAACGAGGTGATCGATGCATTGCCGACGCCGCGCTTTCTGGCCAGCGACGGCGAGATCTACGAAGAAACCGTGGAGCTGGATGGCCAAGGCCGCTTCGTGCGCGGCGCGATGCCGGCCGATGCGTTGTTGCGTGCATCGGTCCGCCACATCGAGGCGTATCTGGAGGAGCCTTTCGCCCACGGCTACCGTTCGGAGGTGCTGCCGCAGCTGCCGTACTGGATACAGGCCGTCGCCGGTGGCCTGCGGCGTGGGGCGATGTTGTTCATCGACTACGGCTACCCGCGTGCGGAGTTCTACCGCCATGACCGCACCGATGGCACGCTGCGCGCGTTCTACCGGCATCGCGCGCACAACGAGGTGTATCTGTGGCCGGGCCTGCAGGACATCACCGCATCGGTGGATTTCACCGCGCTGGCCGAGGCCGGTACCCATGCCGGTTTTGATCTTGCCGGTTACAGCAACCAGGCCAGCTTCCTGCTCGGCAACGGTATTACCCGGCTGCTGGAACAGGCCGAGCAAGACGCTGATGAACGCGGGCGGGTAGGTCTGCGCAATCAGCTCAAGAAGCTGACCTTGCCCAGCGAGATGGGCGAGCGTTTCCAGGTGATGGGCTTCAGTCGCGACGTGGATTTCTCGGCGGCCTTTCTGATGGGCGATCTGACTTGGCGCCTGTGAGCACGTTGCTTAAACCGTTGCGGCACGCGCGGTTGTGGTTGGGATTGTGGTGCGTAGCATTGCTGGGTGTGATTGCGGTGTGTCTGATTCCACCGCCGCCGCTGGCATTGCCGCCCAACAGCGACAAGCTCGAACACTTCCTCGCGTATTTCGTGCTGGCCGCCTGCGCCGTGCAGCTGTTCGCCACACGTCGCGTGCTGGGCGCGGTTGCGCTGGGACTGGTGCTGATGGGGATTGGCATCGAGTGGGCGCAAGGTGCCCTGACCGCCACCCGTATGGCCGATCCGATGGATGCGCTGGCCAACACCAGCGGTGTTGTCGCGGGGATGCTGACCACCCTGACACCACTGCGCGATCTGCTGCTGCGTTTGCAGCCGCGTTGAGCGGCGGTTCCAGTCTGGAATCCGGGTTGCCGCTGCAACCAGCGGGTGCGGTGCGCCGCCGAAGTGCCGTCGCTCACTATCCGGCTTTTCCACACGCGGGCGGGCTGCTACGGTTGGCAGGTCACCGGGGCCCTGCGCGGCACCGGTGACGGCTGTAAAAGATGGCGCGGTGCGGGCCGCAGGGTGGAGAGGACCCTGGGGAACGCACCGCGCCCTCCCGGGTAATTACTTGGCCGGTTGCAGCTGGATCTGGTCCAGCACCCACATCTGCGGGCGGGTATCGCCACTGAAGGTCATGCACAGATCGGTGGTCTGTTCGGCGCCCTTGCGCAGCGGTGCTTCCAGTTCGATGAAGCCGTCCTTGTCCGGATGTTGCGGCAGCGGTACCGACGCCAGCACGCGCCCTTCGCAACCGGCGCGCACCTCGAACTCGCCGTACCTGGCCACAGGCTTGCGGTAGCCGCGGCGGGCCTCTTCTTCCTTCAGCAGGCCGAAGTTGTAGGGGATGCGACCGGCGCGGACCTTGAACGCGGCGATGTCCTGCAACTGTGCGTCTTCCCACAGCCAGCACGGGTTGAAGATGCTGACATCGAAATTGTCCCGCCCGCTGCCCTCCAGCGGATTGTCGTCTTCCAGGCGCAGCAGCAGGCGCCCGCCCTGCGGGCATTGCGCCAGGGTCTTGTCGGTGCGGGTCAACAGCGAGGCGGCATCGAATGTCCAGCTGCTGGGGGCATCGGCGACGGGCTTGCCGTTGAAGAAGGTCAGCGCCTTCAATTCCGTGGGCACCGGGAGCGTCAACGCACCGGGGTAGGCCGGCGATTGCGCGGTGGGCGGGCTGCCGTCGGTGGTGTAGCGGATGTCGCGGTAGCCCAGTGGATTGGACAGCTCTACCGTCACCTTGTTGCCGGCGCGGTCGTCCTGCCGTTTCATTGCCACGGCCAGTGCGGTCTGGCCATAGGCGATATCCAGCGCCTTGTAGCGTTGCAGCTGTGCCGGCAGACGGGCCAGGAAGTCGTCGTAGCTCTTGCGCGCCAGCGGCGTCCAGGCGATCTCGGCCAGCGCCGACATGCGTGGAAACAGGTTGTGCTGCAGACGTTCGAACGTGCGGGTGTGCTCGGTCCACATGTTGGCCTGAACGCCCAGCACATGCTTGCGCTGTTCGGCATTCAACTGGGCCGGGATCGGATCGAAGGCATAGATGCGCTGCATTGAGGTGAACTTCGGGCGGCCCGGCGGCTCATCCGGCGAGTTGGTCTGCAGGAAGTCCAGATACAGCGTATTGCCCGGTGTCATCACCACATCGTGGCCATGGGTGGCTGCCTCGATGCCGCCCTCGATGCCACGCCAGGACATTACCGTCGCTTCGGGTGGCAGACCGCCTTCGATGATCTCGTCCCAGCCGATGAGCTTGCGGCCGTGGCTTTCCAGGAACTTCTCCAGACGCTTGAGCATACGCGACTGCAGCGCCTCCTCATCCTTCAACCCCAGCTCGCGGATGTAGGCCTGCACCTGTGGCGAGTCCTGCCACTGGTATTTGACCGCCTCGTCGCCGCCGATATGCACGTACTGGCCGGGGAACATCCCGATCACTTCGCTCAGGATGTTCTCCAGGAACTGCAGGGTTTCCTCGCGCGGATTGAACAGATAGGGATTCACGCCCCAGTTGTGCGATGTCTGGGTCGGGCCGTCGACCACCCCATGTTCCGGGTAGGCGGCGACAGCGGCCTGGGCATGGCCTGGTACGTCGATTTCCGGCACCACGGTGATGTGGCGGGCGGCAGCGTAGGCCACGACATCGCGGATCTGGTCCTGTGTGTAGTAGCCGCAATACCGGTTGGGTGAACCGTCGGCCTTGACGCCGGCCTCGCCGGCCGGCACGCGGCAGCTGCCGACTTCGGTCAGCTTCGGATAGCGCTTGATCTCCATGCGCCAGCCCTGGTCGTCGGTCAGATGCCAGTGGAATACGTTGAGCTTGTGCAATGCCATCGCGTCGAGCACCAGCTTGATCTGCTCCACGCTCTGGAAGTGGCGGGCCGAATCGAGCATGAAGCCACGCCAGGAAAAGCGCGGGGCATCATTGATGCTGACGGCGGGGACAGTGACTTCCGTGCGGCCCGGTTCGGCGGTGAGTATCTGCAGCAGTGTCATTGCACCATTGAACAGACCCGCAGAACTGTCGGAGCGCAGGATGATGCCGCTTGCGTCCACCTCCAGCGTGTAGCTGCCTTTCGTACCGGCTGGCGCAGCGGTGTCGAGTTTGAAATGGATTCCGCCAGCTCTCATTTTCTTTCCGTCAGCTTGCTTGAGCTTTAGAGGGCTGGTTCTTTCAAGCAATTCGATGAATTGCTGAGCGACGATTGCAGCGGCATCGTCATTGGCAGTGATGGCTGTGAGGTTGTTGACAGCAACGCTGGAGCGGCTCGGCTGCACGTGCTGTGGCGCAGGTATCACGGATACCGCCAGCGATTGGGCCGCGTGGTCCGCGGCGAACGCGGTGAAGCTGGCGCTGAGCAGGAGGCAGCTGGTCAACAGGCTGCGGACGGGAGGATTCGTGGGCAGGCGGGTCATAGTTGCTCCGTAAAGAAGTGTGCCGTTATCTCAAAAAAAACGGGCCTAGAAACCCTAGGCCCGTTGGAGGAGAAAAAACAGCGAGTAAAACAGGTGAATCACTTGATTTGCATTAGAAGGCGAAGCGCAGCGAGCCCATGAAGCGGCGGCCGCTCAGGTATGCACCGCGGGTGAGTTGTTCCACGCCCGAATAGGAGTGGTACTTCTCATCAAGCAGGTTCATGCCTTCAAGTGCAACGGTCAGGTTGTCGGTGACCTTGTAGGACACCGAGGCGTCAACCGAGGTGTAGTCCATGGTCCACAGGTCACGGCCACCGCTGACGTTGGTGAAGTACTTGTCACGCCAGTTGTAGGTCACGCGAGCGGCGAACTTCTCGTTCTCGTAGAACGGAGCGATGTTGAACTGGTTCTTCGAGTTGTACGGCAGCGGACGGTCCGTCGCCCCCTTGGCGCCGGTGGCTTCACCATCGGAGTAGGTGTAGTTGGCCACGATGCCGAAACCTGCACCGAAGTTCTGCTGCCATGCCAGCGAAGCGCCCTTGATCTTGGCGTCGCCTGCGTTCTGCGGACGGTCAACCTGATACACCGTGTCGATGTTCTGGTTCTGGTTCCAATGCGTCTCGCTGGTCGAGGACATCAGGATGTAATCAGACACGTCGCGATAGAACAACGAGCCAGCCAGGATTGCATCTTCGGTGAAGTACCACTCGGCCGAGAAGTCGAGGTTGGTCGAACGATACGGCTTCAGGTTCGGGTTGCCGCCGCCACCGGTCAGGGTCTGATCGGCCAGCCACAGGTAGCTGGAGACGTCAGCGTAACCCGGACGGGCGATGGTCTTGGCTGCCGAGAAGCGCAGCACCAGATCTTCAGTTGCGTCGAATGCCAGGTTCAGGTTCGGCAGAGCGTTGTTGTACTTGCTCTTCTGTACGCGCCATTCGTACTTGTCGACCGGGCAGGAGCTTACGTTGACCGAACAGGCCCATGCGCCGCTGCCGACGTTGGTCTGCACATAGCGCACACCAACGTTACCGCGAAGGCGATCGAAGCTGAAATCAGCCTGCAGGTAAACGGCCTTGGTGTCCTCGTCGATCGCCCAGGTGTTACGCACGAACTCGGCCGCATTGAAGGTCGACACTTCCGGCATGGTCTGCCACGGTGCCAGCCAGTCGCCGCTGGAGATGAAGTCGGCCAGCTTCCAGCCATCAATGGTGAAGCGGTTGCCCAGATCACCGTAGCCGCTGAAGCCGTTGAGGTAGTTGCCCGGCAACGGACGCGGATCGAAATCTGCAGCGTTACCGTCGCCGTAACCGGCAACCGACGCCAAAGCCACGCCGCGCTGGATCTGGCTGGTCTTGTGCGCACGCTGCTTGTAGCCGGCGCGGAGCATGTAGATCGGCGAGTCCAGCTTCAGACCGAAATCGAACTGGCCGTAGGTTTCTTTATCCACGGTCGGCTTTTCGACCAGGTTGCCACCCCAGCCGGTATTCCATGTCGGCTGGGTTGGATCTGCACCCCAGCCGCCGTCCATCTGGAACATTTCCGGATTGGTGAACGGGTTGGCACCGTTGAAGGTCACGCTGCCGGGGTTCTTCGGTGCGCCAGCGATGGACCAGGTGTAATCGGTACGTGCCAGAAACTCGCCGAATACCTGCTCCGGGCCACCTTCGGCCTTGGTGGTGCCGATATGGGTTGAGGCGAACCAGCGCTCATCGTTCCAGTCGATCTTGACGTCGTAGGTTTCCGACTCGACCTTGGCGCGGCGGTTCTGCAGATCGAAAATCGCCAGGCCGTTTTTGTGGGTGCCACTGGTGATCAGGCCGTCCTTGACGGTCACATCGGTCATCGTGAACAGGCTGTTCCACGCATTGCCCGGCATCACGAACATGGACTGCGCCATATGATCGAAGTTGGCATCGATCTTCAGTGCGTTGACTTCGATACTCAGCTGCTCAACCGGCTTGAACTGCAGCGTGGCGGAGTAGGTATTGCGCTTGCGCTCCTGTTCGAAGAAGTGCGCGCTGATCGAGTTCGGGCCAATGGCGGTCAGATTGTTGGCCAGCGTGTCGGCGCAGGTACCCACGCAGGTCGGGTCCTTCGGCGCACCGATCGACCAATCCATCGGCGGATTGATGACCGAGCCGCCACCGCCCTGACCCTGGTAGTAATCCTTGCCGGTCACATGGCCATAGGCCTCGATGCCGTCGCGGCGGATACTTTCGTGCTGGGACTGTGCCGAAAGCATCACGCCGAAGTTCTCAGCAGCGTTCTTCCAGCCAAAGGCGACCGACGCCTGCGGATCGGTCTTTTCGACGCGGTCATTGCGGGCGAAACTGACCTGGCCGGTGATAGAGGTGCTTTCCGGCATATCCAGCGGCTTGCGCGTGGTGATGATGACGGTGCCGCCGATCGAGCCTTCTTCCAGACGGGCTTCCGGCGACTTGAACACTTCCACCTTGCCCACCAGCTGCGGTGCCAGTAGCGAGTAGTTGAAGGTGCGGGTCGGGAAATCGGACATGTTCCAGTCGCCCGAGGCGATGGACTGGCCGTTGAGCAGGGTGCGGTTCAATGCCGGATCGGTACCGAGGATCGACACCTTCTCGCCTTGGCCGTAGGCCTTGTCGATGGTGACGCCCGGAATGAGGGTCATCGCTTCGGCAACGTTGGACGCCGGGAACTTGCCCACGTCTTCAGCGGTGATCACATCGACGATGGCATCGGCATTGCGCTTGGTTTCCAGCGACTGTTGCAGGCTGGCGCGGATGCCGGTGACAACAACGCGATCAAGGTCGGTCGCGCTCTGGCTGGCGTCCTGTGCGTGGGCCGAGAAGCTCAGGCAGGTGACGATCGCGGCGGATAGTACGGACTTGCGGTACCTCATGATGTCTCTCCTCATCATTGTTGGATTTCCGGTGTGCACCGGACACTGCGTAGTGGGGGTCCATGCGCGGTTGATTCGACACATGCACCGGGGTACTGCGGTTGGAAGTGCTCCGGGTTAGACGTCCCTCCGGCCCAGATACCAGCTTGCGGCGCCGATGACGCCCAGTTGCCCGTGCTCTACCAGCTTCACGGGAATGCCTTGCAGCGCCGTGGTCATCGGCCCCTTGTTGAGGAAGCGCTCGACAAAGGTGCTGTTCAAAAGGAACTGGCTGATCTTCGGCAGAATGCCGCCGGCCAGGTAGATGCCGCCCTTGATGCCGTACAGCAGCGCCATGTCGCCGATGGTCGAGCCGAGGATTCCGCAGAACAGCTGCAGGGTTTCACGCGCCACCGGATCGTCATTGCCCTGGGCGGCCGTGCTGATGGCATCGGGGGTGGCGTGGACAGGACGGGCGTCGCGGATGGCGCACAGCGCGATGTAGAGATTGAGCAGGCCGGGGCCAGAAAGGGCCTGTTCGATACAGACATGCGAGCGACCCCGCAGCATCTGCTGCAGTACCGCCGTTTCCAGTGCGGTGGTGGCCGGCAGTGACGCCTGGCCGGCTTCTGTGGCCAACACCACCGAGCGACGCGGGCCGGGAATCCATACCGCGGCACCCAGGCCGGTGCCGGGGCCAACGATCAGGGTCGGACCCGACGCTGCGTCGGCCGGGCCGGTCAGCTGCAACACCTGGCGTGCATCGATATGGGCCGCCGCATGTGCCACGCTTCAAAATCGTTGACCAGGTGCACCGCCTCGAAGCCAAGGTCGTCGCGGATGCGTGTGGTGCTCAGCGCCCATGGCAGGTTGGCCGAAATCACCGTGCCGTCTTCCAGTGCATAGCCGGCGCTGGCGATGGCGCATTCGCGCACGCCCGGTGCCTGGCTGCGGAAGTCGGCAAGGATCGCGCTGAGGCTGGGGTAATCGGCACAGCGGTACTGGCGATAGGACAGCACATCCAGATTCGATGGCACTCCATCAGCCGCTTGGATCAGTCCCACGCGCACGTGTGTTCCCCCCACGTCCGCGGCCACCAAGGGGGCAGGGCGGGGGGTGAAGACATCGTGTGCTGGATGGATGCTGACGGCCACTGGACTTTCCCCGGAGATTCGCGCGGCGTGTCTGGGCGCTGCGGTAGCCGGAGTTTCGTGTTGGGTGACAACGATGTCAAGCTGCGTTGCAAAAAATTTTCATATTGATCAGGTTGTACATGCCCCATTCATATCAATGATTTACGGGGATATTTCACTTTCACCTGCAACCTTGCTTACGTTTCAGCCGTTTTGTGGAGGGTGACGCCTTTGGCTGTGAAATTTATTCGCATGCCTTTTGTCCTCCCAAAAGAAAAGGCCACCGTCCCCGGTGGCCTTTGTTTACAGCGGCCTGTCTACAGGGGTCTGGGTTGATCAGTCCGCCATTTGCAGCTCCACGCGATCCAGTGTCCACATGTTCGGGCGGGTGTCGCCGGTGAAGCGGATGCACAGGTCGGTGGGGGTATCGGTGCCGGTAATCGGGGCTTCCAGCTCCAGGAAACCGTCGGCGGCGGGGTTGGCCGGCAGGGGCACGCTCGCCAGCGGCTTGCCTTCGCAGTTGGCCAGGATGTCCATCTCGCCATGCGTGCTGCGTGCCGGTACGAACTTGCGGGCAGGCTCATCTCCGGCCAGCTGGAAGTTGTAGGGGATCCGGCCGGCCCGCACCTTCACCCTGTGCACGCCGCGCAGGTCGGCTTTTGGCCACAGCCAGCATGGGTTGAAGATGTTGACGTTGAAGATCGCGCGCTCCCCTTCGGCCGGGCCGTCGTCTTCCAGTCGCAGCAACAGCTTGCCACCGTTCGGGCACAGGCCCAGCTGGGTGTCTTCGCGGATGCGCAGGGAATCGCGGGTTAACTGGAAGCGGTTTTCCGCAGCCAGTGGCTTGCCGTCGAAGAACGCGGCCACGCGCACCTCGGTCGGCAGCTTCAGTTGCAGTGGCTGGTTGTAGAGGGGCGAGCTGGCGGTGACCTCGCTGCCATCGAGCGTGTAGCGCACCGCATAACCCAGGGGATTGTCCAGAGTCACTTCGGCGGTGCCGGCGATGCGGTCGCCCTTCTTGCTCATGTCCACCTGGAACGGCGTCTTGGCATAGGCGATATCCATGGCCTGATAGCGTTGCAGCTGACGGGGCAGGCGGGCGCGGAAGCTTTCGAAGTCGCGCTTGTTCTGCGGACTCCAGCCGGTTTCGGCCACTGCCGCCAGGCGCGGGAACAGGTTGTGTTCCAGATTCCGGCTGTTGCGGGTGTGCTCGCTGAACATGTTGGCCTGCAGGCCGAGGATATGGGAGCGCTTGTCGGCTGCCAGTTCCGCCGGCACCGGTTCGAATTCGTAGGCCTTCTGCAGGGTGATTGTGGTCGGACGGCCTGGCGGCTCGTTCGGCGATTCGGTCTGCAGGTAGTCCATGTACATATGGGTGACCGGTGACATCACCACGTCATGGCCTTCGCTGGCCGCTTTCAGGCCGCCTTCGGTGCCACGCCAGGACATCACCGTCGCTGCCGGCGGCAGGCCGCCTTCGAGGATCTCGTCCCAGCCGATCAGGCGCCGGTCATGCTGCTCCAGGAATTTCTCCAGACGCTTGATCATGTGGCTCTGCATTTCCATCTCGTCCTTCAGGCCGAGTTCGCGCATGTCCGCCTGCACGCGCGCGGAGGCGATCCACTGGTCCTTGACCGCTTCGTCGCCGCCGACGTGCACGTATTCGGCCGGGAACATCCCGATCACTTCCAGCAGCACGTTCTTCAGGAACTGCAGGGTGCTTTCTTCGGTGTTGAACAGGTTGGGGAACACGCCCCACTGGTTGTCGATGACCAGCTTCTGGTCGGTGACGCCCAGCTCCGGATAAGCGGCGATGGCCGCCGTGGCGTGGCCCGGCACGTCGACCTCCGGGATTACCCGGATGTGGCGCTCGGCGGCATAGGCGACGATCTCGCGGATCTGCTCCTGGGTGTAGAAGCCGCAGTAGGTGCGCGGCTCACCGGTCTCCTCGTTGCGGCCGGCATCGCCCAGCGGCACGCGGCAGCTGCCCACTTCGGTCAGCTTCGGGTAGCGCTTGATCTCCATGCGCCAGCCCTGGTCATCGGTGAGGTGCCAGTGGAAAGTGTTGAGCTTGTGCTGGGCCATCGCATCGAGCAGCTTCTTGATCTCGTCGATGCTCTGGAAGTGGCGGGCCGAATCGAGCATGAAACCGCGCCAGCCGAAGCGGGGCGCGTCCTCGATGGTGGCCGCGGCAACCTGGCCGGTCTTGTCGCCGGTCAGCAGTTGTGCGGCGGTCACCGCGCCGTAGAACAGCCCGGCCTCATCCCGCGCACTGACGTCGATGCCATTGCTGGACACCTTCACTGCATAGCCTTCGGTTCCGGTCGCCACGGAAGCGTCCAGATGGAAGCGGATCTGTGCCTTGTTGGCCTTGTCGCTCACGGCCAGCGTGGGGCCGCCATTTTGTTTCAGCAGGCTGATGAACTGGCTGGCGACGCGGCGCGAGGTGGCATCGCTGCCGGCTACGCGGGTGGCAGGACCGATGGCGAAGTCTTTTCCTTCCACCGCCTGGTAGCTGGCGGGCAGCGGAATCAGCTGGAGCGGGGCGCCGAGGTCGCCTGCATGCGCGTGCAACGCGGTGAGGCCCAGCAATACGCAGCTGCCAAGCCAGGGGGCGCGGTTGCGCGCGGGAGGGGACTTCGTCATGGGCGGAGCTCCGTTCTTGTGGTTCGAGAGGGTACTAAACAAAAAACGCCGGGCCCGGAATGATCCAGGCCCGGCGCATCACACTCACCGGCGATGGTGCGCGCCGGGATAGATCAGTACTTGAAACGGAAGTTCAGATAGTACTGGCGGCCGTTCTCGTAGAACGCGCTCGGGATGTTGCTGCTCTGGTAGTACTTCAGCGTCGGGTTGTTGAGATTGAGCGCATCGAAGCTCACGCTCAGCCAATCGGTTGCCTTGTAGCTCAGCGACAGCGACAGGGTGCCAAACTCGTCCTGGTAGTACGGGCTGGCACCCTTCAGGCCGATCAGGAAGGCCGAGCGATAGGTATAGCTGACGCGGGCACCGAACGTGTCATTTTCAAAGTAACCGCCCACGTTGTAGGTGTTCTTCGAGGTGCCCAGCAGGTTGCTGCTGCCGTCTTCCCATACATGGGACGTGCTGCCATCGGCATAGGTGTAGTTGGCATTGACGCCGAAGTTGTCACCGATCGGCTGTTCGTACGCCACTTCCACGCCGGTGACCTTGCCGTTGGAGTTGACCGGGACGGCGACCTCATAGGGTAA
>NZ_BAZI01000056.1 GCF_001310775.1 Stenotrophomonas pictorum JCM 9942 | reverse complement strand
CCGCGATCGCGCCGCTGATCGCCGCCCGCGCCTGCGGACTGTTGCGCCAGCAGCTGCTGCCCAGCATCGCGGCGGCCTGGCTGACGATATCGCCGGGCTGGGCCTGTGCCAGCTGGGGCAGGGAGGTGAATCCCAATTGTTCCAGCCGGGCCACCACGGTGGCGCCGACGCCGTATACCGCCAACAGCACCTGGCGTTCCTCATCGCTGAAACCGGCGGTGCTCACGGCTCAGTGGCCGCGTTCGACCGCATAGCGGGCCAGGCCACGCAGGGCGGCCACGGCCGGATTCTCGGCCAGGCCTTCGAGTGCGGCTTCGGCCGCTTCGGCGTACTGGCGGGCGCGCTGGCGACTGTAGTCCAGGCCACCGGTGGCCTGGATGGCGGCCAGAACTTCGGGCATCGCGCTGGCCTCGCCGTTCTGCACGATCTCGCGCAGGCGCTGGCGGGTGGCCTCATCGGAATGGGCCATGGCGTGGATCAGCGGCAGCGTGGCCTTGCCTTCGGCCAGATCGTCGCCCAGGTTCTTGCCCAGCTCCTCGGCGTTGGCCGAGTAGTCCAGTACGTCGTCGGCGATCTGGAAGGCGTAGCCAAGTGCATGCCGTAGTCGTACAGCGCCTGCTGGGTGGCCTCGTCCACGCCACTGGCCAGTGCGCCCAGGCGGGTACCGGCGGCGAACAGCACCGCGGTCTTGCGTTCGATCACCCGCAGGTAGGCGGCCTCGTCGGTATCCGGGTTGTGCACATGCAGCAGCTGCAACACCTCGCCTTCGGCGATGCGGTTGGTGGTGTCGGCCAGGATGCGCATGACCGGCATGCGGTCCAGCTCGACCATCAGCTGGAAGCTGCGCGAGTACAGGAAGTCGCCGACCAGCACGCTCGGGGCATTGCCCCACAGCGCGTTGGCGGTGCTGCGGCCGCGGCGCAGATCCGATTCGTCGACCACATCGTCATGCAGCAGGGTCGAGGTGTGGATGAACTCGATGATCGCCGCCAGCTGGTGGTGCTCCGGACCGGCACCGCCGACCGCGTGACCGGCCAGCATCACCAGCATCGGCCGCAGGCGTTTGCCGCCGGCGGAGATGATGTGGTCAGCGATCTGGTTGATCAGCACCACGTCCGAGGACAGACGGTGGCGGATCAGGGCATCGACGGCGTCCATGTCCGGTGCCGCAAGGGTCTGGATGGCAGGCAGGCCCAGCGCGGGGCGGATATGTTCGGCGATGCTCATAGGAATACTTCGGAGGGTGCCCGGGGATTATAGGCGGTGCGGAGGCAAGCGGCCCGCGGCGGCGGAAACCCCCACTGCACGCAGTGAATACGTATGCAAGCGGCACCGTCGACAAAGCGTCGACGCTAAGCTGGCCGGCATACGTTCTGCGGCCCCTTCCGGGGCATTTGAAGCCCGTAGGGGGGCGCTTGATGTCGAAGATTTCCTGGTGGCGCGGCGCCGTCATCTACCAGATTTATCCCCGCAGCTACCTGGACAGCGATGGCGACGGTGTGGGTGACCTGCCGGGCATCATCGAGCGGCTGGATTACATCGCCTCGCTGGGCGTGGACGCGATCTGGGTCTCGCCGTTCTTCAAGTCGCCGATGGCCGATTTCGGCTATGACATCGCCGACCAGCGCGATGTGGATCCGCTGTTCGGCAGCCTGGACGATTTCGACCGGCTGCTGGCCAAGGCGCATGCGCTGGGCTGAAGGTGATGATCGACCAGGTGTTCAGCCACACCTCGGTGGAACACGCCTGGTTCAAGGAAAGCCGGCAGAGCCGCGACAACCCCAAGGCCGACTGGTATGTGTGGGCCGATGCGCGCGAGGACGGTACGCCGCCGAACAACTGGCTGTCGATCTTCGGCGGCGTGGCCTGGCGCTGGGAACCGCGCCGCCGCCAGTACTACCTGCACAATTTCCTGTCCTCGCAGCCGGATCTGGATTTCCACAATCCGGCCGTGCAGCAGGCCACGCTGGATTACGTGAAGTTCTGGCTGGACCGTGGCGTGGACGGCTTCCGCCTGGATTCGATCAACTTCTGCTTCCACGACGCGCAGTTGCGCGACAATCCGCCCAAGCCGGAAAGCGAGCGCGTGGGCCGCGGCTTCAGCCCGGACAATCCGTACGCGTTCCAGTACCACTACTACAACAACACCCGGCCGGAGAACATCGGCTTCCTCGAGCGTCTGCGCGCGTTGCTGGACCAGTATCCGGGCGCGGTGACGCTGGGCGAGATCTCCTCGGAGGATTCGCTGGCCACCACCGCCGAGTACACCGCGCCGGGCCGCCTGCACATGGGTTACAGCTTCGAGCTGCTGGTCGATGACTACAGTGCGGCCTACATCCGCGGCACGGTGGAGAAGCTGGAAGCCACCATGCGTGACGGCTGGCCGTGCTGGGCGGTGTCCAACCATGACGTGCAGCGGGCGGTGACGCGCTGGGGCGGCCATCCGGCCAACCCCCAGCTGGCCAAGATGCTGGTTGCGCTGGTGTGTTCGCTGCGCGGCTCGGTGTGCATCTACCAGGGCGAGGAGCTGGGCCTGGGCGAGGCGGATGTGCCGTTCGAGGCGCTGCAGGATCCGTACGGGATCACCTTCTGGCCGAATTTCAAGGGCCGCGACGGCTGCCGCACGCCGATGCCGTGGAGCGATGGTGACGTGGCCGGCTTCAGCACGGGCAAGCCGTGGTTGCCGATTCCGGCCGAACACCGTGCGCTGTCGGTGCAGGCGCAGGAAGCCGATGCCGGTTCGGTGCTGCACGCGTTCCGCGCGTTCCTGGCCTGGCGCAAGGCGCATCCGGCGCTGGTGGAGGGCGGAATCCGGTTCATCGACAGCACCGAGCCGGTGCTGATGTTCGAACGCCAGCTCGGTGACGAGGTGCTGCTGTTGGCGTTCAATCTCTCCGCTCAGTCGCAGCGCCAGCCCCTGCCGGCGGGCACATGGCAGGCGCTGGAGCTGCCGGGGCCGGCGTCAGGCGGCCTCGAGGCCGGTGAACTGGTGTTGCCTGCGCACGCGGTGTATTGCGCGCGGCGCAGCTGAGGCAAGTTCCTCTTTCCTGTGGAGGGCGGAGATCACATCTCCGCCTTTTTTTTGCGTCTGTTCCAGGCGCGATTGCGCGGCCGGACAAGGTCCGCTGTCTGCCGGTTGTGATCTTGCGATTGTGCGCCGCGGTGATCACGGCAGGGCCGGGGGCAAACCCGCTTCCGCGGCGGACGTGTTCCGCAAGAGGTCTGGCTTGGCGTGCTTTCTGTGGACGGGCACTGCCGGCCCGAGCTTGTGCGGTGGCCGATGGGTTCCCCACCGTCCGCGCGATGTCGCGGCGGCACAGCCGCGCCGGCCACAGATGAGGGGCCACCGCCCGGCAAGTCACGCGCCTTGGCAACACCGGTTTGGTCCGTCGACGCCCAGGATGCAGTGTGCGGGTGTGATCCCGGTGCGCGGCGCGTTGCCGGGCAGCCCCGGTGTCGCAGGGGCGGGGCATTGCAGGTCCCGCAAACGACAGGGCCCGCTGCGTGAACAGCGGGCTCTGTCGATCAGCCGGGGTGTTCCGGATCAGAACTTGTAGTTCACACCCACCTGGTAGGTGCGGCCCCATTCCACGGTTTCCAGCGGACGGTCCTTGGTGCCGGCGTAGGTCTCGTACTTGGAGTTGGTCAGGTTGCTGGCCTGCAGGAACAGGCTCAGGCCCTGGAACAGGCTGCCGTCGCCGAAGCTGTAGCCCACCTGCGCATCCAGCACGTCCTCGCCCTTGACGTAACGCAGGGTGCGGTTGCCGTTGAAGTTGCCGATCTCGCCGATGAAGTCTGAACGCTTGCGCTGGTTCAGGCGCACTTCAAAGCCGTTGTTCTCGTAGTAGGCGGTGAAGTTGTACACACGCTTGGACAGGCCCGGCAGCATGATCGGCTCGGAGCCCACGCTGGAGGTGGTGCCCGGATCCGGCGGGATGGAGATGTTGCTGTCATTGAAGCTGGCGCTGGCGACCACACCGAAGCCACGCAGGCCGTCGAAGAACAGGTCCAGCGGCAGCGACGCGGTCAGCTCGGCACCGCGCAGGCTGCCACCGTTGCCGTTGAACGGCGCGGTGTAGTAACCGGTCTTGTCGACCACGATGCCCGGCGGCAGGGTGATGGCGTTGGCCTGCAGCCACGCGTCGACCTGCTGGGTGAAGTCATAGCCATCGCGCTTTTCGGTGTAGATGTAGGTCTTCAGGTCCTTGTAGAACACCGCGGCGGCCACGTAGGCCTTGTTGCCGAAGTACTTTTCCCAGGACAGGTCCACCGCGTTGGCCACCCACGGGTCCAGGTTCGGGTTGCCGCCACTGGCGCCGGGCTTGCCGATGTTGGTGTCCACGCCGAATTCCATCGATGCGCGCAGCTCGTCCACGCGCGGTCGTGCGACCTGGCGGGCCAGGGCGAAGCGCACCGTGTTCTCGGCCGGCAGTTCGAAGGCCAGGTTCAGGCTGGGCAGGAAGTCCAGATAGCTCTTGCCTTCGTTGATCGGGATGACCTGGCTGCCGACCGGCTGCCCGCCATCCCAGTAGTTCGAGCTGGAGGACTGGCGTACGTGCTGGGCCTGCAGGCCGACGTTGCCGCGCACCGGAATCGAGCCGATCTGGGTGCTGATGTTGGCGCGCAGGAAGGTGGTGGTGATCTCCTCGTCCACCGTCCACTGCTTCGGGATCAGGTAGCTTTCGGTGGTGGTCGGATTGAACACCATGTAGCGGTCCACGGCAGCGGGCACATTCCAGGCCGGGATGTAGCCGGCGCCGGCAAAGCCCAGGTTGACCGGCCTGTACTGCAGGTCGGCGGCGATGCTGGTGACGCCCTGCGCGCCGAGGTTGATGTTGCCTTCGGCCTGGGTCTTGTTCTTGCTGCGGTCGGCGTAGTTCACGCCGACGTCGAAGTCGGAGAACCAGCTGAAGCCTTCCGGCACCGGAAGGTGGCCGCCAGCTTGACGCCCTTGAGCTCATCATCGACATGCGGGGTCTTGCCATAGCCCGAGCCGTAGATGGTGTTGGTCAGGTAGAGCTTGCTGAAGTCCGAATAGTCGCGGCCCGGCGTGAACTGCGGGAAGTTGCCGCCGGCGAAATTCAATGTCACCGAATCCAGCATCGGGGCAGGCAGCAACTGCAGGTTGTTTTCCAGATTCAGCTCGTCGCGCTCGGCCTTGGACCAGCTGAGGTCGGCCACCACGCGCACATCGCCGAAGGTGAATTCGTTGTTCCAGCCCAGCGCCTTGATGCTGTCGTCGCGGCGGTTGTACATGCCGCGCACCAGCGGATAGACGTTGTGCGCCGTGCCGCTGACGAAGCTGCCGTTGCCGTTGACCACCACGTCGGTGACGTTCAAACGGTCGTAGCCGCCGTTGTAATCGCCCAGATGGATTTCCAGCTGGTTGGCGGTGTCGTATTCCTTGGCCTTGGTGTAGAACGCGTCCAGGGTGCTGGTCCAGCTGTTGTTCGGCCGGAACTGCACGGTGGCCATCACGCCGTCACGCTTGGCGTGGCCGGTGCGGCGCAATGCTTGATGCCATCGGAATAGTAGGTGCCGGCGGCGACGCCCGGGCGCCAGTTGTCGCCGATGGCCTGCCAGGGCTCGTACAGGCCGACCTGGTTCTCCTGCTTGGACATTTCCGAGTGGGAGTAGCCGATCGCCAGGCCGAGCGTGTCGTCGGCGAACTTGTCCACGAAGCTGGCATTGATCCGGTTGCCGTACGGGTCTTCGCCGGCGGCCTCACCCAGCGAGTTTTTCTGGTAGCGGCCGCTGACGGCGATCACGCGGTCACCGTAGCTGAGCGGACGCACGGTCTGCATGTCCAGCGTGCCGGACAGGCCCTGGCCGACCAGGCCGGCGTCGGGGGTCTTGTACACCGTCACGCCGCTGATCAGTTCCGACGGGTACTGGTCGAACTCGACGCTGCGGTTGTCGCCGGTGCTGACCATCTCGCGACCATTGAGCAAGGTGGTGGCGAAGTCGGGCGACAGGCCGCGCACGCTGATGACCTGGGCGCGGCCGGCGACGCGCTGGGCGGCCAGACCGGGCAGGCGGGCGATCGATTCGGCGATGCTCACGTCCGGCAGCTTGCCGATGTCCTCGGCCGAAATGGCCTCCACGATCGAGGTGGAATCCCGCTTGACCGAGATCGCGCTTTCGATGCCGCGACGGATGCCGGTGACGGTGACGGTATCCAGATCGGTGGCTTCCGCCTTCGTCTCGGGCTTGCTCTGCGCCTCGGCCGTCTGTGCGTGTGCACTGGTGGCGCCCAACGTGATGGCCGAAGCCAGTGCCACGCTCAGCAGATTGCGTTTGGTGTTCAACATGCTCCCCTCTCCCAGGTGATGTCGGTTGGTTGTAGCCAGTCGCCCCAGACAGGTGTCGGGGGCGTGTCGCGTTTGTTTTTTTCGCAGCGTGCGACTGTCTGGCATGGTAATCAGCGGACCCCGCGGCGGGACCGGCCTGCATACGTATTCAATGCCGTGCAATGCCGGCACGCGAGTCTGAAAACGCTTTCGCCGGTGAGGGCGGATACGGAACGACCGCCTGCGGCTTGATCCTTGCGTTTCAGGCCTCGGGCAGGGCTCAGTCCAGCGGCACAAAGCGCACGGCCATGCCGCCACCGGCCGCCAGCGCAATGCGCAGCGGATCGCCGCTGCGGACCTCCCGCGTTTCGGTGGCGAAGGCGAATGGCGCCGTTTCCCAGTGCGCGCCGTCGCCGTCGCGGTAGATCTGCGCCCGGTAGCGGCGGCCCGGATCGAGGAAGGACAGTGGCACGTCCAGCGTCTGCGGCTGTTCGCTGCCGACGCTGCCGAGGAACCATTCCTCGCCGCCCCGCACCTTGCGCGCGAAGGTCACGTACTGGCCGATTTCGCCATTGAGCACGTGGCTTTGCTCCCAGTCCACCGCCACGTCCTTGATGAACTGGAAGGCGTCCGGGTGCTGGGCGTAGTGTTCGGGCAGGTCGGCCACCATCTGGATGGGGCTGTACAGCACCACATACAGCGCCAGCTGCTTGGCCAGCGTGCTGCGCAGCGGCAGGCCATTGCGTCCCTTGAGGCTGACGATGCCCGGGGTGTAGTCCATCGGCCCGGCCAGCATGCGGGTGAACACCAGCGTGGCTTCATGTCCCGGCGGATTGGGCGGATTGCCCCAGGCGTTGAACTCCATGCCGCGAGCCCCTTCACGTGACACCCAGTTCGGATAGGTGCGACGCAGGCCGGTGTCCTTGATCGGCTCGTGCGCGTTGATCGCGATATGTTTTTCCGCCGCCTGCCGCACCACGCGCAGGTGGTGGTTGCTCATCCACTGGCCCTCGTGCCACTCGCGCAGGATCGGGCCCCCGGCCCGGTCCTGGCGCTGGATGTCGCCGGCGTCGCAGACGTAACCGGTCTTGATCACATCCACACCGTTGCGCGCGTAAAGCTCCAGCGCCGCGGGCAGCTGGCGCTCGTAATGGCTTACCGCGCAGGCGGTCTCGTGGTGGCCGATCAGGTGCACGCCCCTGGCCGCGCCGTAGCGTGCCAGTGCCGGCAGGTCGAAGTCGGCGGTGGCGCGGGTGAAATCGAAGGCCTGGCCGTTGGCGAACCAGTCGCCGTCCCAGCCGGTGTTCCAGCCTTCCACCAGTACGCCGCGGAAACCGTTGGCGGCGGCGAAGTCGATATAGCGGCGGGTGTTGGCGGTGGTGGCGCCGTGGCGCGGGCCGGTGCCCCAGGTCTCGGTCTCCAGATGCAGCGACCACCACACCCCCACGTATTTGGCCGGGGTGAACCAGCTCACATCGCCCAGCGCGTTGGGTTCGTTGAGGTTGAGGATCAGGCTGGATTCGGCCAGCTCGGCGGCGGTTTCGCCGATGGTGATGGTCCGCCACGGCGTGTGGAAGGGCAGCGAGCGCTGCACCGGTGCGCCGTTGCCGGAAGGCGTGAGCGCGGCATGCAGGACATCGCCGTCGCCGCGCGCCAGATTCATGCCGGCATAGTCCACCAGCGCGGCCTCGTGCAGGGAAATGTGCAGGCCGTTGTCGCTGCGCAGGGTCAGCGGCGTCTGCGCGGTGCCCACTTCCTTCAACGGCGTCTGGTGATACAGGTATTCCTCGCGGTTCCATTCGAACGCCGGAATCCACCAGGCGGTGGCCGGGTGGGCCAGCGCGAACTCGGTCAGCTCGGCCTGTACCGTGACCTGTTCCATCGCCGCCTGTTGCGGGAACTCGTAGCGGAAGCCGACGCCGTCGTTGTGGACGCGGAACACCACCTCGAACTGGCGTGCGTAGTCGCGGCCGGCGCCGGGCTTCTCGCTGAAGCGGGTGCGCAGTTCGTTGTAGTGGTTGCGGGTCAGGCGGCGTTCGCCCCAAGGCTGCTCCCAGGTCTCATCGACGCTGCGCTGCGACTGCGCGGTCAGCGCGATGTTGCGCTCCAGGCGTCCATCGCCGAGCAGCATGCCCAGCCGCGAGGGAGCGATGACCGGGTCACCGTTGCGCTCCACCCGGTAGGACAGGCGTCCCTCGTGCTGGGATTGGACGATCACCGCGAGCGCGCCGTCCGGCGAGGTGACGCGCGCCAGGTCGGCCGCCTGCACGCTCAGTGCGCTGGACAGCAGCAGCGCCAGGCCGGCAGGCGACAGCAGGCGGAAGGAAATGGAAAGTCGGTCGGCCATCTGGATATGTGCTCCGGGGTCTGGTCGGCGGACCGCGCGTGGCGCGCGGGCCATTGGGCCACTATTCCCGTTCCGCTGCGGTGGTGGGCGCTGGCGGGCATTGAATACGTATGCAACGGCGGTGCGTATCGCCGGTAGGGCCTCTACCATGGCCGCAGCGCATCCGCGCCCAAATCGCATCCGTGATTCCCGGAGGGGGAAGCGCTTGATGAAAAGCAAACCGCAGCTGTCGTTCTGGCAGATCTGGAACATGTGCTTCGGCTTTCTGGGGATCCAGTTCGGCTTCGCGCTGCAGAACGCCAATGCCAGTCGCATCTTCGAGACGCTCGGTGCGCCGATGGACGCGGTGCCGGGATTGTGGATCGCCGCGCCACTGACCGGCCTGCTGGTGCAGCCGGTGGTCGGTTACCTGTCCGACCGCACCTGGACGCGCTGGGGCCGCCGCCGTCCCTACTTCATGATCGGCGCGGTGCTGACCACGCTCGCGTTGCTGGTCATGCCCAACTCGCCGACCCTGTGGATCGCCGCCGGCACGCTGTGGGTGCTCGATGCCTCGATCAACATCTCGATGGAGCCGTTCCGCGCTTTTGTCGGCGACCAGCTCTCGCCCAGGCAACGCCCGGCCGGCTTCTCGATGCAGAGTTTCTTCATCGGTGTGGGCGCGGTGGTGGCCAGCTTCCTGCCCTTCATCCTGGCCCGTTTCGGCGTGGCCAATACGGCCGGTCCGGGCGAAGTACCCGATACCGTGCGCTATGCGTTCTATTTCGGCGCCGTGGTGTTGCTGCTGGCGATGAGCTGGACCGTCTTCAGCACGCGCGAGTATTCACCGGCCGAGCTGGCCAGCTTCGATGATGCCGAGCCGTCGCCGGTGCATGCCGCACAGCGTGTCGGTGGCCTGCCGCGATGGCGCCAGATCGGTCTATGGCTGGGCCTGGGTGTGGTGCTGGCAGCGTTGATCGCGTGGCGGCAAGGCGATCGCATGCTCTACGTGCTGGCCGGGTTGTGTGCCAGCTACGGTCTGTTGCTGGCAGTGGCGCGGGTGCTGCCCGGCACCCATATGCTGGCCACCATCGTCGACGATCTGCGCCGTATGCCCGGCACGATGCGGCGCCTGGCGTGGGTGCAGTTCTTCTCGTGGTTTGCGCTGTTCGCCATGTGGATCTACACCACCGCGGCGGTGGCGGGCACGCACTTCGGCTCCACCGATACGCAGTCGGCCGCCTACAACGAGGGCGCCAACTGGGTGGGCGTGTTGTTCGGCGCTTACAACGGCTTTGCCGCCGTGGCGGCGCTGGTCATCCCGCTGATGGTGCGCGCCATCGGCCTGCGCTGGAGCCACCTGGTCAATCTGTGGCTGGGCGGGCTGGGCCTGATCTCGCTGATGCTGATCAAGGACCCGCATTGGCTGTTGCTGTCGATGGTCGGCGTCGGCTTTGCCTGGGCCTCGATCCTGTCCTTGCCCTATGCCCTGCTGTCAGACAGCGTGCCGGCGGCCAAGATGGGCGTGTACATGGGCATTTTCAATTTCTTCATCGTGATCCCGCAGCTGGTCGCGGCCAGTGCCTTGGGTTTTGCCCTGCGCAACTGGCTGGGCGGTGACCCCATCCACGTGCTGGTGCTGGGGGGGTGCAGCCTGTTCGTGGCCGGGCTGTGTGTATTGCGGGTTCCGTCGCAACCGGAGGTGGTGTGATGCGCAGGCGTTTGGCAGCAGCGGTTGGTCTGGCTTGGGTGGCGGGGACGGCGTTGGCCGGCAACCGGCCGGACTACATCGGTACCACCGAGCCGTTCGCCAGCGAGGCGGTGTACTTCGTGGTCACCGACCGTTTCGTCAATGGCGATACCAGCAACGACCATCGCGACCAGGGCGGCGAGCACCCGACCTTCGATATTCCGGTGCCATGCCCGGACAAGGTTGACGGCAACATCGGCTACCTCGGCGGCGACTTTAAGGGCGTGCTGGACAACGCCGATTACATCCGCCAGCTCGGCTTCGGCGCGGTGTGGATCACGCCCATCATCGACAATCCCGACCAGGCCTTCACCGGCAGCAAGCCGATCAGCTGCAGCAGCACGCTGACCGACCGCGGCAAGACCGGCTACCACGGTTACTGGGGCATCAACTTCTACAAGCTGGACGAGCACCTGCCCAGCCAGGATCTGGATTTTGCCGGGCTGACCCGTGGCCTGCACGACGCCGGGTTGAAAGTGGTGCTGGATATCGTCGGCAACCACGGCTCGCCGGCCTGGACCATGCCCAAGCGGCAGCCGCAGTTCGGCCAGCTCTTCGACAAGGACGGCACGCTGATCGCCGACCACCAGAACCTGCCACCGGACAGGCTCGACCCGCAGCACAACCCGCTGCATGCGTTCTACAACAACATCGGCCCGGTCGATGGCAGCCAGGGCTCGATCTTCGACGGCAATCTGGCCGAGCTGGGCGACTTCAACGAACACAACCCGGCGGTGATGGACTACCTGGTCGGCGCCTACCTGCAGTGGACCGCACAGGGCGTGGACGCGCTGCGGATCGACACCATCGGCTGGTTGCCGCATCCGTGGTGGCATGAATTCGTCGCGCGCATCCGCGAACGGCACCCGGGCATGTTCATGTTCGGCGAGGCCTTCGACTACGACGCGGCCAAGATCGCCGAGCACACCTGGCCGGCCAATGCCCATGTCAGCGTGCTGGATTTCCCGCTGCGCGGTGCGCTTTCGTCCGTGTTCGGCCGGGAGCGGAAAGGCTTCGAGGCGCTGGCCGAGCCGCTGCATCTGACCGGTGGCCCCTACGCCAATCCGTACGAGTTGATGAGCTTCTACGACAACCACGACATGGCGCGGCTGGATGCCAGTGATGCCGGTTTCATCGACGCCCACAACTGGCTGTTCACCGCCCGCGGCATCCCGGTGCTGTACTACGGCTCGGAAACCGGCTTCATGCGCAGCCGTGCCGAGCACGCCGGCAATCGCGCCTACTTCGGGCAGGAACGCGTGGATGCGGCGCCAGACAGTCCGATTTTCGGCCCGCTGCAGCGTATCGCGCGGCTGCGCCAGGCCACCCCGGCGCTGCAACGCGGCCTGCAGGTCAACGAGCGCCTGCAGGCGGATCAGGCGGTGTTCTATCGCGTGCTGCAGCACGGCGACACCGCGCAGACCGCGCTGGTGCTGCTGAACAAGGGCGACACCGCCACGACGTTCGAGGTCAGCCGCTACCTGCAGCCGGGGCAGTGGCGCGACGTGCTGGACGGCGGCACGCTCACGCTCACGCGCGCGCTCAAGACCGAGGTGCCGGCCCATGGCGTGAA
>NZ_BAZI01000055.1 GCF_001310775.1 Stenotrophomonas pictorum JCM 9942 | reverse complement strand
CCGCGGGCCGAAACACACTGCGCGCGGCAAGCTGCTGGTGCGTGAGCGGATCGATGCCCTGCTCGATCCCGGCAGCGCGTTTCTCGAGATCGCGCCGCTGGCCGCCCATGGCATGTACGACGATCCGGTGCCCGGCGCCGGCATGGTCGCCGGCATCGGCCGCGTCTCCGGCGTGGAATGCCTGATCGTGGCCAACGACGCCACGGTGAAGGGCGGCACCTACTACCCGGTGACGGTGAAGAAGCATCTGCGCGCGCAGGAAATCGCCCAGCAGAACCGCCTGCCCTGCATCTACCTGGTCGACTCCGGCGGCGCCTTCCTGCCGCTGCAGGATGAGGTCTTCCCCGATCGCGACCATTTCGGCCGCATCTTCTACAACCAGGCCAATCTGTCGGCGCAGGGCATCCCGCAGATCGCCTGCGTGATGGGCAGCTGCACCGCCGGCGGCGCGTATGTGCCGGCGATGAGCGATGAGACCGTCATCGTCAAGGAACAGGGCACCATCTTCCTCGGTGGCCCACCGCTGGTGAAGGCGGCCACCGGCGAAGTGGTCAGCGCCGAAGAACTGGGGGGCGCCGACGTGCACACACGCATTTCCGGCGTGGCAGACCACATGGCCGACAACGACCTGCAGGCGCTGGCGCGGGTGCGGGCGATCATCGCCAACCTCAACTGGCGCAAGCCCAAACCGGGCGTCGCGCTGCAGCCCAGCGAAGAGCCACTGTTCGATGCGCACGAGCTGTACGGTGTGATTCCCGCCGACACCCGCAAGCCTTATGACGTGCGCGAGGTGATCGCACGCATCGTCGACGGCTCGCGCCTGGACGAATTCAAGCCGCGCTACGGCAACACCCTGGTCACCGGTTTTGCCCATGTGCATGGCCATCCGGTTGGCATCATCGCCAACAACGGCATCCTGTTCTCGGAGTCGGCGCTGAAGGGGGCGCACTTCATCGAGCTGTGCTGCCAGCGCAACATTCCGCTGCTGTTCCTGCAGAACATCACCGGCTTCATGGTCGGCCGCAAATACGAGCACGGCGGCATCGCCAAGGACGGGGCCAAGCTGGTGATGGCGGTGGCCAACGCACGCGTGCCCAAGTACACGGTGGTGATGGGCGGCTCGTTCGGTGCCGGCAACTACGGCATGTGCGGCCGCGCCTATTCCCCCCACTTCCTGTGGATGTGGCCGAACGCGCGCATCGGCGTGATGGGCGGCGAACAGGCGGCCAGCGTGCTGGCCACGGTCAAGCGCGACGGCATCGAGGCCAAGGGCGGTGCGTGGTCGGCCGAAGAAGAAGACACGTTCAAGCAGCCGATCCGCGACCAGTTCGAGCAGCAGGGCCATCCGTATTACGCCAGTGCGCGGTTGTGGGACGACGGCGTGATCGATCCGGCGGATACGCGGCGGGTGCTTGGGTTGGCCTTGGCTGCCAGTCTCAATGCGCCCGTGCAGGACACGCGGTTTGGCGTGTTCCGGATGTGATGCGCATGCAGTCCCTTCTCAAGAGAATGTCAGGAGCAAGGACTTTCACTCCCCTACGGGGAGCGAGTCACTTTTCTTTGCTTGGGCAAAGAAGAAGTAACCAAAAGAAGCGCCTGTTCAACAGCCGAATGGCTGGTCAAGCACACCCTGCCTCCGCGCCCGGCACGCTGCGCGTTCCGGGTCCACTCCACCGGTGGGATTTTTTGCCACGACATCCCTGTCGTGGCGAAAAACGAAGTGCTTCCTTGCACGTCGCCCTCCGGGTATTTCCCACCGGCTCCGTCGCTGCGGAAGGGGTCAGTAAAGCCAATGCGAGAGCACCCGCAAAAGCAACGACGAAAGTATTCGGCTCCTCTCCTGCCCGCGCGGTACATCGTGGATAAGACAATGTTCAACAAGATCCTGATCGCCAATCGCGGTGAAATCGCCTGCCGCGTCATCGCCACCTGCCGGCGTCTTGGCATCGCTACCGTCGCGGTGTATTCGGATGCCGATCGCAATGCGCGGCACGTGCGGCTGGCTGACGAGGCTATCCATATTGGTGCCGCGCCGGCTGCCGAGAGCTATCTGCGCGCCGAGGTCATTCTTGAAGCAGCGCGTCGTAGCGGTGCGCAAGCTATCCACCCTGGCTATGGCTTCCTGTCCGAGAATGCTGGCTTCGCGCGTGCCTGTGATGCTGCTGGCATCGTGTTCATTGGACCGCCGGCCAGCGCCATCGATGCGATGGGCGACAAGAGTTCGGCCAAGGCCTTGATGCAAACTGCCAACGTGCCACTGACGCCGGGCTATCACGGTGAGCGGCAGGAGCCGGAGTTCCTGCGCGCGCAGGCCGATGCCATCGGTTATCCGGTGCTGATCAAGGCCAGTGCCGGTGGTGGCGGCAAGGGCATGCGCAAGGTCGAGGCCAGTACCGACTTCGAAGCGGCGCTGGCCAGCTGCCAGCGCGAGGCACAGGCGGCGTTCGGCAATGCCCACGTGCTGGTGGAGAAGTACGTCGAGCGGCCGCGCCATATCGAGATCCAGGTGTTTGGCGACAGCCACGGCAACGTGGTCTATCTGTTCGAGCGCGACTGCTCGGTGCAGCGCCGTCACCAGAAGGTGCTGGAAGAAGCGCCCGCGCCCGGCATGACGCCCGAACGTCGCGCCGCCATGGGCAAGGCCGCCACTGATGCCGCACGTGCGGTGGGCTATGTCGGTGCTGGCACGGTGGAATTCATTGCCGGCCCGGATGGCGATTTCTATTTCATGGAAATGAACACCCGCCTGCAGGTCGAGCATCCGGTCACCGAGCTGATCACCGGCACCGATCTGGTTGAATGGCAGCTGCGCGTAGCCGCGGGCCAGCCGCTGCCGAAGGCCCAGCAACAGCTGCAGATCTGCGGTCACGCGATCGAGGCACGCCTGTACGCCGAGGATGCCGACCGCGGCTTCCTGCCCTCCACCGGCACCTTGCGTCATCTGCGTCTGCCGCAGCCCAGCGCCAATGTCCGCATTGATGCCGGTGTGGAACAAGGTGATGCCATCACCCCGTACTACGACCCGATGATCGCCAAGCTGATCGTCTGGGATGCGGACCGCGACCGCGCGCTGCAGCGCATGCAGCATGCACTGGCGCAATGCCAGGTGGTGGGCGTCACCACCAATGCGGCCTTCCTGCGCCGGCTGGTGATGACCGGTTCGTTCCAGCACGCAAACCTGGATACCGCACTGATAGAACGCGAGCACGCTGCGCTGGATATCCAGCACAGCGCTGCAACCGTGGCAGATTGGGCGCTGGCGGCGGTACTGGCTTGCAACGACGCGGCCGCTGCGACGAACGACACCTCCCCGTGGGCCATCAACGATGGCTGGCGCATCACCGGTCCAGCCGCGCGTTCGCTCCTCGTGGAACATCTGCAGCAGCAACAGACGCTGCAGGTGCGCAGGCAGCCCGATGGCTGGCAGGTACAGGTCGGCGACGCGCTGGTTCACGTCATCGGCAGGGTGCACGGCAACGGTTACGCCCTGCAGGTCGGCGACCGCCTCTATCGCGGGAACGTGCTACGTGATGGCAATGTGCTGCACGTATTGGGCGAGGAACGGCAACAGCGCTTCATCGTGCACGATCCGGTCACCGAGGCCGACAGTGCCGGCGACCCGGGTGGCAGCCTGCTCGCGCCGATGCCCGGGCGCGTGGTGACACTGCTGGTCGAGCCCGGCAGCACCGTCAGCCGTGGCACGCCGCTGCTGGTGATGGAGGCCATGAAGATGGAGCACACCCTGCAGGCGCCGTCCAACGGCACCGTGCATGGCTTCCGCGCCAAGGCAGGGGATCAGGTTGGAGATGGCGCGGTGCTGGTGGATTTCGAAGCCGGTTGAGCGCCGCGCGACCGCCTCATGCGGTGGTCGCGGGCCACACCGCGTTGCCCGGATCAAATTCGGTAATGCGCAATGCCGGTCTGCGCCGACCGAAGCCACAGACCGCGATCACACCGGAGGTGAGGGCATCCAGGCCGAACATCTGTTCAATCTGGTGTTCGTTGACCGCTGCCGTGACGAAGGCCCCCAGGTCCATTTCCGTCGCCGACAGATACAAGGTCTGCGACAGATGCCCCGCGTCCAGCACCAGTGCCCGGTAAGCCTTGGTGTGATTGCGGTACTTCCAGAAACTGCGGCGATAGGTGGCGACCAGCGCAACCATCACCGGCGCATTGGAAAACCAATGCTGGCCGGCCACCATCGCTGTCGCCAGCTGATCCAGCGGCAGCTCGGGCGACGGGAGGCGCGAAAGCGAATGGCTGTCGGCCAGGTAGCGGTACAGGCCAGGCGGCACGCCTTCGACCTGCTGCACCAGCAGATAGGCATCAGTGGCATGCAGACCACCACCGGACGGGCTGCTGCGCTTCAGGAAGCGCAACCCCGGCGCAGGTTCCACGACATGCGTCGCGGCGAAGACGCGCTCCATCAGGGTCTGGAACGCCGACAAGGGCAGCGGCTCGCCGGAGAAGTTCCGGCAGGTCACCCGGCGACGCAGTACGGCATCGAATTCCGTAGCCACGCCAGGACCGAGCCGAAGATCAATTGGCGGCTGCGGTTCGGGGCGCGGCGTGCCGAAATGGCCGACCAGGCCGGCGATGGTATTGGTCCCGTTGCGCTCCATGTCAGCGGCGCTGTCGATCTGCGACCAGCGACCACGCGCAGCATACGCTGCTGCCAATGGCCACCAGTTCGCCTCACGCAACCGCTCGTCCGCTTCGCGGTGCTGCCGCCAGGCTGGCTCTGCGGCATCGCTCACCAGCAACCCGGTATCCAGCAGCGCCTGGAGCTGCTCCGGTGCAAGGCTCAACGTGTCTGCCCGACTCCATCGACTGGGGCTGCACTGGCCCAGTGTCTGCACCATCCAGTCCGCAACGTCCACCGCGCCTTCGCTCAAGTGCGGGGCCAGCGCACGCCATGAACGACGGCGTTCCAACCCATCGCCGCCACCGAGAAGTACCGCCAGACTGAAGCTGGCGCTTTCCAGCGGCTCGAAGAACAGAACGCTACAACGTCTTACTTCCATAACGCCCCACTTGATGCCTTACGATTCATGCCGCTACTCACTCCGACCTGCAACACCCACCTCACTGGAAGACTCCATGACCAACGCTGATCACGCCCCCCTTCCCCATGACGTCGCCGACCAGTTGCTGCAGCAGCTTTCCACCAACGATGCCTTCCGCGAGGCATTCGCCAACGATGCCCGGGCGGCGCTGACGTCGCTCGGCTATACCCCTCCTGCCGGCGCCACGCCCTACTGCCTGACCGTGGAAAAACTCGCCAGCAAGGAGGAATTCGCACAGGCACGGGGACAGCTGATGGAACACCTGACCTCGGCGGTGGGCCTGACGGTGATCTTCTGCTACGAGGCTGGCCGGATCAACGAAGCAGTCGGCAGCTGAGGCGCTGGAGCCTGGTCGCGGGGGAGCGATGCAGACTCCCCCCGCAACTTCCCGGCAGCCTCCAGAACGTCGCTGACGTTCAGCGGCTGCAGCAGCTGGCTTCCATTGAACTCCACGTAGGCCCGGCCCAGGTTCTCCGACAGCCACGCACGGTGGATGCGTGCCGACCGGGCATCCCCCATCGCGTCGAACGCAGCGGCCAGCTCCACCCGGACCTGCACCGCCTCGGTGCCATCCAGGAGCGGAGCAAGCAGTCTCACGGATTCCTCCGGACGCCCCTCCAGCCGTGCCTGTGTGGCATTTACCAGCCGCCGCATCCACGCCAGGTTGAACGGCCCATCCAGCTCGGACAGGCGTGGCAACGCATCCAACCCGCGGCGACTGGATGCGGTAAAGCCCGAGCGTTGTGCCAGATGGATAGCGACAAGTGCCCTGAACAGTGCGTTCTGCCGTCCTCTGACATTGCCCGTTCCCCGCGCATAGTTCACCGATTCATCTCGCAGCGACGCCAGGGTTGCCGCCGAGCTGCCGGCATCGCTGGCCAGCATTCTCGTCATCTGCTCCAGCAACTTGAACTGGACCACGTGGTCGGGGCCGTACTGCGTGGATAGCTGTGACGCCTGCTCGGCTTCGGCCACGGCCTGTGCCCGCTGCGAGCGGCTCAAGGCCACACTGATCCGGTCCATGGAGGCATAGAGGCTGGAGGGATTGCCCGGCGCCGGCTTGATCTGCTCGAGCAGCTTCTGCGCTTCATCCAGCCGCCCCAGGACCGCAAGTGCGTTGCCGCTGTAGCGCAACGGCTTGCCGCCGCCTTCGCTTTCGGCCTCACGGAACGTCTGCAGCGCCTGTTCGGCCTTGCCCAGCGCCAGCTGGATGCGGCCGACATGATCCAGCGGCACCGCACGCATCGGGTCCTGCGGGACCGCCGCCGCCTGCGCGAAGGGCAAGGCCTCTTCGAACCGGTTCTCCACGATCAGGTACCAGGAGGTATTGGACGGACCTGCGAAGTAGTCCGGATACATCGTCGCCAGCAGCTTCCACTGTGGCAAGGGCGATGCGGCCGAACGCAATTCGTGCTGCCAGGCCTCCAGATACATCTGATCGCGCGGCGGCAGCCGGTCACGATGGGACAGCGCGGCATCAAGTTGAGCCAGAGCAGGTGCTTCATCCAATCCGGACCAGTAGATGCGCGCCAGACCCATGTTCGCCAGCGCGAAATCGGGATCGATTTCCAGAGCCTTCCTGTACAGATTCTCGGCCAGCACGTAGTCGCGTACGGCCATCGCCTTCAGGGCCAGCGCATAGGCGCGCAAGGCTTCCAGGTTGGAAGTGGTCACTTCCGGGAGCGGCTCGGAGTCACGCGCCAGCGCCAGGCTGGGCTCACCCAGGCGGGTACGCAGGCGCCCGCTCACGGTGTCCACCGAGGCCAACAATGAATTCACGCCACGGCCTTCGGCGTACAGCGAATCCAGTGTGCGGCCATCTGCGGGATTGATGATCTCTACCGTGAAGCGGAACCGGTTGCCGATTTCATCCACCCGGGCCATGAGCACCGCCCGTGCACCATCGCGGATGGCCACTTCCGAGGCGACCCGCGCGGTCATCGCCTGGTCCGCATCCAGTTCCATCAACCCCAGCGTTTTTTGTACCTGCAGCTCGCTCAGCACGTTGACGAAACGGGACTGCTCCAGACTGATGCGAAACGCCTGCTCGATCGAGTCATCCAGCAGGGATTCCCCGGTCAGATTGCGTACCCCCCTACAAGCACCCAGTTGCGCTCGGCGAAAGCAATGGCAGGTTCCGGCCGCACGATTACCCACGCGGCAATCAGCAGTCCCAACAGCAGTACCGCTTCCGTCACCAGCGCCAGCGGACGGCGCCAGAGGGGCAACTCCCGCCACGCCTTTTCCGAGCCCGGCGGCATGCGCAACGGCGCGCGGCCCTCCCTGCCGACCTCGAATACCTCCTGGGCGCTTGGCATCCCCTTGAAATGCCAATGTCCGTGCGACTTCCACTTCAGCCTGGCACCCCGGTCATCCAGTTCGCGCTGGGCACTGCGCATCATCGATTCGGCTGCCGCCGACAGCAGGATCTGTCCCGGCCGCGCCAAAGCCATCAGCCTTGCCGCCATCGGTTTGGCCAGCCCCTCCACTTCCAGTGATTTGGCACCGGCGGCCACAGCCTCCTCGCTGTTGTGCCAGGACAGCACATAGCCCACGTGCATACCCAGCCGAGCGCGCAGCGGCAACTTCTTTTCCTTGCCAAGACGATCCAGGACGTCCAGGTAATCCAGGGCGAACCCCAGGCCGTCCACCGGTGCATTGAACAGCAGGAACATGCCATCGGAGCGGTCAATCAAACGGCCGTTCCAGCGCCGCAGCAACTGCATGACCTGGGCATCGAGTGTGCGGAACAGATCGGCGGCGGCGTTGTCGCCGATCCGCTCGACCAGCGCCACCGAGTCGCACAGGTCGGTCAGGACCAGCGTCTTGAACTGGCGGCTGGACTGCAGGCTTTCAGGAACCTCTTCCACGTCACCGCTCCACGTGACCGGTCAGCGCAGTGTCCACTGTGCACGCCCCCCACCGAGGCGCTTTGCCTCATAAAGGGCGTCATCGGCGCGCGAATAGGCATCGTTCCAATGCTGATGCGTTTCCATGGGCACGATGCCGATGCTCACCGAGCAGATACCCGGCATCGCCCCGGGGAACGCCTCCAGCCCGCGCACGGCTTCAAGAATGAAAGCCGCTACACGCGTCAACCGCTCCATGTCCGCGTGCTTCAACAGAACGCAGAATTCGTCGCCGCCAAGGCGGCAGGCGATATCGTCTTTCCCCGCCACCGAACTGAGCACCCGGCCCAGGCGCTTCAGCACATGGTCGCCGGCGAGGTGGCCGTGGGAGTCGTTGAGCGCCTTGAAGTCATCGCAATCGATCAGCAACAGGCCCTGCGGACGCTGCCCGGAACGGTGCGCCTCCTGCAGATAGACCGTGAGCGCGCGCCGGTTGCCCATCCCCGTCAGGTCGTCGGTATAGACCAGCTCGCGGGTACGGTGCAGCTCGTCGTTGGCGCTGTACAGATTGCTCAACGTCTCTTCCAGCTCCTGATTGCGGCGGCTCAGCTGGTCGATCAGGCGCTGCTCACTGGAGACCACCCGCCACAACGTGCGGCGCAGGAAGAACACCACCGTTGCCGGGTCCTGATCGATCAGCCGATGGAAATTGGCACAGGTGACTTCCAGCAGGACGGTATCGCCATAGGCGCGCGCGGCGGAAGAACGCGGATGGCGGTCGACCAGCAATCCGAGTTCGCCGAAAAAATCATTCGATCCCAGCTGCTTGGGCGGCAAGCCCGGGCCGAAGTCCAGGCAGATGACCCCACTGACGATGATGAACATCGAGGTGCCGATATCACCGCGCAGGAACAGCACCTCGCCGTCAGCCAGCATACGGCGGTCACCGAACGGCGCGAACAGGGCGAACTCCACCGCAGAAACCTGCGCGCGCAGCGCAGCCTCCCCAGCATCGGCGACGCTGGCGGGAAGATGTTCCTGCAGTACCGGTCCCCCTGACCCCAGGCCGCTCATTCGTTGCCTCATGGATCCCCGCCATTTGCCGGCGAGTAATGCGCAAGAGCCTATCATCAAAATAAGGTGATGTGGATCCCAACTCCGGGAATACAGCTTCGCTTTGACCTCGAGAAGAAGGGGCCCGTAAGAGCCCCTTCCCGTCGTCACCTAAACCGTACTTACGCGGCCTTTTCCGTCTGGAACTGCTCCTCTTCGGTGGACCCGGTCAGCGCGGTCACGCTGGAGGCGCCGCCCTGGATCACCGTAGTCACATCGTCGAAGTAGCCGGCACCCACTTCCTGCTGGTGCGAGACGAAGGTGTAGCCCTGTTCGCGGGCGGCGAACTCCGGTTCCTGCACCTGCTCCACGTAGTGGCGCATGCCTTCGCCACGGGCATAGTCGTGGGCGAACTTGAAGGTGTTGAACCAGTTGATGTGGATGCCAGCCAGGGTGATGAACTGGTACTTGTAGCCCAGCGCGGCCAGCTCGTCCTGGAACCTGGCGATGGTCTTGTCGTCCAGGTTCTTCTTCCAGTTGAACGAGGGCGAGCAGTTGTAGGACAGCAGCTTGCCGGGGCTGGCGGCGTGCACGGCCTGGGCGAACTCGCGGGCAAAGCCCAGGTCCGGGGTGCCGGTTTCGCACCACACCAGGTCGGCGTGCGGGGCATAGGCCACGCCGCGGCTGATCGCCTGCTCCAGGCCGTTCTTGACGCGGTAGAAGCCCTCGGCGGTGCGCTGGCCGGTGACGAACGGGGCGTCGTTGGGGTCGAAGTCGCTGGTCAGCAGGTTGGCGGCTTCGGCATCGGTACGCGCCAGCACGATGGTCGGCACGCCCAGCACGTCGGCGGCCAGACGCGCGGCGGACAGCTTCTGGATCGCCTCCTGGGTCGGCACCAGCACCTTGCCGCCCATGTGGCCGCACTTCTTCACCGCCGCCAGCTGGTCCTCGAAATGCACCGCGGCGGCGCCGGCAACGATCATGTTCTTCATCAGCTCGTAGGCGTTGAGCACGCCGCCGAAGCCGGCCTCGCCATCGGCGACGATCGGCAGGAAGAAGTCGATCGCGTCCTCGGCCTTGAGCTTGCCGTCGATGATGTTCTTCCACTGGATCTCGTCGGCGCGCTGGAAGGTGTTGTTGATGCGACGGACCATGGTCGGCACCGAGTCGTAGGCGTACAGCGACTGGTCCGGGTACATGGTTTCGGAGGTGTTGCCGTCGGCGGCCACCTGCCAGCCGGACAGGTACACCGCTTCCAGCCCGGCCTTGGCCTGCTGCATCGCCTGGCCGGCACTGATCGCACCGAAGGCGTTGACGTAGCCCTTCTTCGAGCCGCCATTGACCAGGTCCCACAGGCGCTCGGCGCCGCGCTTGGCCAGGGTATGTTCCGGCTGCACGCTGCCACGCAGGCGCACCACGTCGGCAGCGCTGTAGGTGCGCTTCAGCCCCTTCCAACGCGGGTTGGTATCCCAGTCCTGCTGCAGGGCGGCGATCTGTTGCTGGTAGCTGCTCATCGTGCTGTCCTCGAAAAGTCGTGCTTGCGTAAGGGGAAGGGTCAATCGATCTGCCGGTAGGCCGGCAGGGTCAGGAAGTCGGCCAGCTCGTCTGCGCGGCTGAGCTGGTCGAGCAGGCCGATGGCCTGGGTGATGCGGCCGCCGCCGGGCAGCGCGGAGGTGTCGCCAAGGCGCGCCGGCAAAGCGCGCAGGGTACTGGTCAGCAGCGCGAAATCGATCGCCGTGCCGTCGTCCAGATGCTGGTTGCCGGCATGCAGCCACTGCCAGATCTGGCTGCGGCTGATCTCGGCGGTGGCGGCGTCTTCCATCAGGTTGTGGATGGGCACGCAGCCATTGCCATCCAGCCAGGCGGCCAGGTAGCGCACGCACACCTCGACGTTGTTCTCGAAGCCGGCACGGGTGATGGTGCCGCTGCACGGTGCGATCAGATCATCGCGGCTGACCTGTACGTCACGACGCAGCACGTGATGCTGGTTGGGACCGGGCATATGCTCGTCGAAGATCGCGCGCGCCACCGGGATCAGCGCCGGGTGCGCCACCCAGGTGCCGTCATGGCCGGCGGTGACCTCGCGCAGCTTGTCCGCACGCACGCGCGCCATCGCCTGCTCGTTGGCGGCAGCATCGTGGTTGATCGGAATCTGCGCGGCCATGCCGCCCATCGCATGCGCGCCACGGCGGTGGCAGGTCTTGATCAGCAGTTCCGAGTAGGCCTTCAGGAACGGCTGGGTCATCGTCACCTGGCCGCGCTCGGGCAACACCTTGTCGGCGTGGCGGCGGAAGGTCTTCAGGTAGGAAAAGATGTAGTCCCAGCGGCCGCAGTTCAGCCCGACGATGCGCTCGCGCAGCGCATGCAGGATCTCGTCCATCTCGAACACCGCCGGCAGCGTCTCGATCAGCACCGTGACCTTGATCTGCCCCTGCGGCAGGCCGAGCATGCCCTCGATGTGCGACAGCGCGGTCTCCCACAGCGCCGCCTCTTCCATCGACTGCAGCTTGGCAGGTAGAAGTAGGGGCCGCGGTCCTTGTCCATCAGCGTCTGCGCGTTGTGGAAGGCAAACAGCGCCGCATCGAACAGGCCACCGGCCATCGGCTGGCCGTCGACCAGCACGTGCTTCTCGTCCAGGTGCCAGCCACGCGGGCGCACGATCAGCACCGCCTGCTCGTCGAACGGACGCAGCGTGTAGTGCCTGCCGGGGCCCTTGGCGGTGGCCGGCGCGGTGAAATCCAGATCACCGCGCACCGCCGCCTTCATCGTCTGCTGGCCGGCCAGCACGTTGCGCCAGGTCGGCGAGGTGGAGTCCTCGAAGTCGGCCATGAACACCTTGGCGCCGGAGTTCAGCGCGTTGATGACCATCTTCGGGTCGGTCGGGCCGGTGATCTCGACGCGGCGATCCATCAGCGCGGCCGGGATCGGCGCCACCGTCCAGTCGCCCTCGCGGATGGCACGGGTGTCGGCACGGAAATCCGGCAGACCGCCCTGGTCGAAGAAGGCCTGGCGCT
>NZ_BAZI01000054.1 GCF_001310775.1 Stenotrophomonas pictorum JCM 9942 | reverse complement strand
GCCGCCCGGCGCAGCGCCGAGCTGGTCAAGAGCAAAGTCATCAGCGTGCAGGATGACGAGAACGCGCAGGCTGCCTGGAAGCAGGCCGAGGCCGATGTGGGTGCCGCGCGCGCGGCGCTGGATGCGGCCAATGTGACGCTGGGCTATGCCCGCATCACCGCACCGATCAGCGGCCAGATCGGCAAATCCTCGGTCACCGAAGGCGCGCTGGTCAGCGCCGGCCAGGTCGCCGCGCTGGCCACCATCAACCAGCTCGACCCGATCTACATCGATGTCAGCCAGTCCTCGGCCGAGCTGCTGCAGCTGCGCCGCGAACTGGCCGCCGGGCGCCTGGAAGGCGCGTCCGAGCTGCCGGTGGAGATCTTGCTGGAAGATGGCAGCACCTTCGCCCACAAGGGCAAGCTGGAGTTCTCCGAGGTCAGCGTCGATCCCGCCACCGGCAGCTATGGCCTGCGCGTGCGCGTGGACAACCCCGAGCAGGTGCTGATGCCGGGCATGTTCGTGCGCGCGGTGCTGGCCAGCGGCGTGCGTCCCGATGCGCTGCTGGTACCGATGCAGGGCATCGCCCGCGATCCCAAGGGCAATACCACCGCGATGGTGGTCGATGGCGAGGGCAAGGTCGCGCTGCGCCCGGTCACCGTCAGCCGCACGGTCGGTGACAAGTGGCTGGTGGAAGACGGCCTGAAGGCCGGTGACAAGGTCATCGTCGAGGGCCTGCAGAAGATCGGCCCGGGGATGCCGGTGCAGGCCACCGAGAAGGGTGCCGAAGCCGCCCAGCCCGCCGCCGCGCCTGCCGCGGCGCCGGCTGCCAAGCAGTAAGCGGAGAACCATATGGCTCGCTTCTTTATCGACCGGCCCATTTTCGCGTGGGTCATCGCCATCATCATCATGCTGGCCGGCGCGCTGGCGATGATCAAACTGCCGATCTCGATGTATCCGGAGGTCGCCCCGCCGGCGGTGTCGATCTCGGCCAACTACCCGGGCGCTTCTGCCAAGGTGGTGGAAGACTCGGTGACGCAGATCATCGAGCAGAACATGAAAGGCCTGGACGGGCTGATCTACTTCTCCTCCAACAGCTCCTCCAACGGCCAGGCCAGCATCACCCTGACCTTCGAGAGCGGGACCAATCCGGATATCGCCCAGGTCCAGGTGCAGAACAAGCTGCAGCTGGCCATGCCGCTGCTGCCGCAGGAAGTGCAGCGCCAGGGCATCAACGTGGCCAAGTCCAGCTCCGGCTTCCTCAACGTGCTGGGCTTCGTCTCCGAAGACGGCAGCATGGACGAGAACGACATCTCCGACTATGTCGGCTCCAACGTGGTTGATCCGCTCAGCCGCGTGCCGGGTGTGGGCTCGATCCAGGTGTTCGGCGGCAAGTACGCCATGCGCATCTGGCTGGATCCGAACAAGCTGCAGACCTACAAGGTCTCGGTGGACGAGGTCACCGGCGCGGTGCGCGCGCAGAACGCGCAGGTGGCCGTGGGCCAGCTGGGCGGTGCGCCGGCGGTGAAGGGCCAGCAGCTCAACGCCACCATCAACGCGCAGGACCGCCTGCAGACGCCCGAGCAGTTCCGCAACATCGTGCTGCGCACCGAGGCCGACGGCTCCACCTTGAAGCTCGGTGATGTGGCCCGGATCGAGCTGGGCGCGGAAACCTACGATTTCGTCACCCGCTACAACGGCAAGCCGGCTTCGGGCCTGGCGATCACCCTGGCCACCGGCGCCAACGCGCTGGAAACGGCCGAGGGCGTGCGCAAGGCGTTGAGCGAACTGGAAGCCAGCTTCCCGCGCGGCATGACCGCGGTGATTCCATATGACACCACCCCGTTCGTGCGGGTGTCGATCAAGGGCGTGGTCAAGACCCTGATCGAGGCGATCGTGCTGGTGTTCCTGGTGATGTACCTGTTCCTGCAGAACTTCCGCGCCACGCTGATTCCGACCATCGCCGTGCCGGTGGTGCTGCTGGGCACGTTCGGCATCCTGGCGGTGCTGGGTTTCTCCATCAACATGCTGACCATGTTCGCGATGGTGCTGGCAATCGGCCTATTGGTGGATGACGCCATCGTGGTGGTGGAGAACGTCGAGCGGATCATGGCCGAGGAAGGGCTCTCGCCGCTGGAAGCCACCCGCAAGTCGATGAGCCAGATCACCGGTGCGCTGGTCGGTATCGGTCTGGTGCTGTCGGCGGTGTTCGTGCCGATGGCCTTCATGAGCGGCTCCACCGGCGTCATCTATCGCCAGTTCTCGGCCACGATCGTCTCGGCGATGGCGCTGTCGGTGCTGGTGGCGATCGTGCTGACCCCGGCGCTGTGCGCGACCATGCTCAAGCCGCTGAAGAAGGGCGAGCACCACGTCGCCCCCACGGGGCTGTCGGGCCGCTTCTTCAACTGGTTCAACCAGGGCTTTGACCGCACCAGCGGCACCTACCAGCGTGGCGTGCGGGGCATCCTCGCCCGTCCGGGCCGTTTCATGGCGGTGTTTGTCGCGCTGACGGTGGTGATGGGCCTGCTGTTCGCCCGGCTGCCCAGCTCGTTCCTGCCCAATGAGGACCAGGGCATCCTGATGGCGCTTGTGCAGGCGCCGGTTGGTGCCACCCAGGAGCGCACGCTGGAGTCGATCTACAAGCTCGAAGACCACTTCCTGAAAAACGAGAAGGACGCCGTGGAATCGGTGTTCTCGGTGCAGGGCTTCAGCTTCTCCGGCATGGGCCAGAACTCGGGCATGGCCTTCGTCAAGCTCAAGGACTGGGGCGAGCGCACCCCGGACCAGGGCGTGGGCCCCATCACCGGCCGCGCGATGGGGGCACTGGGTCAGATCAAGGACGCCTTCATCTTCGCGTTCCCGCCGCCGGCGATGCCGGAGCTGGGTATCGCCTCGGGCTACAGCTTCTTCCTGAAAGACAACGCCGGACAGGGCCATGAGGCGCTGGTCAACGCGCGCAACCAGCTGCTGGGCATGGCCGGGCAGAGTGACAAGCTGGCCAACGTGCGCCCGAACGGGCTGGATGACACCCCGCAGCTGCGTCTGGACATCGACGTGGCCAAGGCCGGTGCGCACGGGCTGTCGCTGGATGCGATCAACTCCACGCTGGCCACCGCCTGGGGGTCGAGCTACGTCGATGACTTCATCGACCGCGGCCGGGTCAAGCGCGTCTACATGCAGGCCGACGACAGCTTCCGCATGAACCCGGAGGACTTCAACCTGTGGACGGTGAAGAACAGTGCCGGCGAGATGGTGCCGTTCTCGGCCTTCGCCAGCCAGCGCTGGGATTACGGCTCGCCGCGTCTGGAACGCTACAACGGTGTCTCGGCGCTGGAAATCCAGGGTGAGGCCGCGCCGGGCGTGGCTTCGGGCGATGCGATGCTGGAAGTGGAAAAGCTGTCCAAGCAGCTGCCGCCGGGCTTCAGCATCGAATGGACCGCCGTCTCCTACCAGGAGCGCGAGGCCGGTTCGCAGACGCCGCTGCTGTACACGCTGTCGCTGCTGATTGTGTTCCTGTGTCTGGCCGCGCTGTATGAAAGCTGGTCGGTGCCGACCGCGGTGCTGATGGTCGCGCCGCTGGGCATCCTCGGTGCGGTGCTGGCCAACACCCTGCGCGGCATGGAGCGCGACGTGTACTTCCAGGTGGCGATGCTGACCACGGTGGGCCTGACCTCGAAGAACGCGATCCTGATCGTCGAGTTCGCCAAGGAGCACCTGGAGAAGGGCGCCGGGGTGATCGAGGCGACGATGCACGCCGTGCGTGACCGTCTGCGTCCGATCATCATGACCTCGCTGGCGTTCGGTCTGGGTGTGCTGCCGCTGGCCATCGCTTCCGGTGCCGGTTCCGGTGCGCAGCGTGCGATCGGTACCGGTGTGCTCGGCGGCATGATCGTCGGCACCCTGCTGGGCCTGTTCTTCATACCGCTGTTCTTCGTGGTGGTGCAGCGACTGGTCAACCGCAAGCAGCTGGCCGCCGATAGAGATCTGCAGCGGTAACGCGCTGTGTAGATCGCTGGAAACGCCGGGCAATGCCCGGCGTTTCTGGATAGGGCGGGACCGGTCCTGTCAGCTGATCTCCAGCGGGTCCAGCAGCTGGGCTTGTTCCACTGCGCCCAGGCCTTGGGCGAGCACGGCCAAGCGGTTGCACAGCTCGGTGCGCAACTCGGGGAACTCGGCGGTCAGTTCAGCCTGGATCTGCTGATAGGCATCCCAGAACGCAGCGGTGCTTTGATGGCGCGCGTAGTGGGCGCGCAGGCGCTCGCCCGCCAGCTGGAATGAGTGGTGACTGCGGTGGGGTAAAACGGGCGCGTCCATGGCGTTACCTTTAATGGCTCTGCCCCCTGTGGCTGCAGCATAGTCCTGAATCCGTGCGCTGCCCACGCCCGTAGTCTCAATTCAGCATATGAACCGCACGAGCGGTCAACGGCGGGCCGGTGTCACTCGCCGATGTCTTCGTTCCAGACATCCGGGTGCTCGGCGATATAGCGGCCCATCATCTCGATGCAGCCCGCATCGTTCAGGTCGATGACCTTGACCCCGTTCTCGCGCAGCCAATCGATACCGCCGGGGAAACTGACCGATTCACCGACCACCACGGTGCCGATGTTGAACTGGCGCACCAGCCCGCTGCAGTACCAGCACGGCGCCAGCGTGGTGACCATGATGGTGTCGCGGTAGCCGCGCTGGCGCCCGGCCTTGCGGAAGGCGTCGGTTTCGCCGTGGATGGACGGATCGTCCTCCTGGATACGGCGGTTGTGGCCGCAACCCAGCAGCCGGCCGTCGTTGTGGTAGAGCGCGGCACCAATCGGAATGCCGCCCTCGGCCAGCCCCTGGCGGGCTTCGGCGATGGCGGTTTCCAGCAGGGCACGGTAGTCGGGGGTGGTGATCATGGAACTCCTCATGGCGCAACTGCGCCGGCAGAGGACCATGATAGCGGTCGTGTTCAGCCCGCCGGCAGGGACGTGGGGCGGCGGCGGTGCGATAATCGCCCACATGAGCGAATCCCCCTATAAGACCGGCACCACCCACTTCGGCTTCCGCGACGTACCGGCCAAGGACAAGCAGAAGCTTGTCGGCCAGGTGTTCACCTCCGTGGCCGACAACTACGACCTGATGAACGACCTGATGAGCCTGGGCATCCACCGGTTGTGGAAGCGCTACTTCGTGGCCACCGCGCAGGTGAAGCCGGGCGACCGCGTGCTGGATCTGGCCGGCGGTACCGGCGATATCGCGGTGCTGCTCAAGGAGCGCATCGGCGCCGAGGGCAGCGTGGTACTGGGCGACATCAACGCCGGCATGCTGTCGGTGGGCCGCGACCGGCTGACCAACCGCGGCCAGGTCTCGGGCTTCGAGTGGGTGCAGCTCAACGCCGAGGCATTGCCGTTCCCGGACCAGAGCTTCGATCTGGTGACCATCTCCTTCGGCCTGCGCAATGTCACCGACAAGGACGCGGCGCTGAGCGAGATGTACCGCGTGCTGAAAGTCGGCGGGCAGGCGCGGGTGCTGGAGTTCTCGGAAGTGACGGTGGACTGGTTCAAACCGGTCTACGACTTCCACTCGTTCAAGGTGCTGCCGAAGCTGGGCAAGCTGTTCGCCCGCGGCGATGCCGACAGCTACCAGTACCTGGCCGAAAGCATCCGCAAGCATCCGCCGCAGGAAGAACTCAAGGCGATGATGACCGAGGCCGGTTTTGGCCGCTGCCACTACAAGAACCTCAGCGCCGGCATCGTTTCGATCCACTCCGGCTACAAGCTGTAACCCCGGGCGACGGGGCTGGACAGGGAGCGGCGCAAGCCGCTCTTTGCGTTTCCGGGCCGGCGACTGTGCCCTGGGACGTGCGGCCTCGGCGCGCCGCAATCGGTTTAAACTTCGGGATTATTCCCTGAACCGGTTGCTGATCCATGCGTTCTCCGTTCCTGATGCTGCCGCTGGCCGTCGCGCTCGTCGCCGGCTGTGCCAAAGAACCCGCCACGCCTGTTGCCGACCCCGTCGCCGAGAAGCCCGCCGCCGTGAGCACCGTCAACCGCAGCCATGATGAAAGCTCCTACGCCGAGCCGGACAAGGTCGTCATCAAGGATCTGGCGCTGGACCTGAAGCTGGATTTCGATACCCGGCAGATCGGCGGCACCGCCACCTACACGCTGGAGTGGAAGGACAAGGCCGCCACGCAGCTGCTGCTCGATACCCGCGAGCTGAGCATCGAGAAAGTCGAGGCGATCGCCGCCGATGGCGCCGCATCGCCGCTGCAGTTCACGCTGGCCCCGGCCGACAAGGTGTTCGGCAGCAAGCTCAGCATCGAGGCTCCGCAGCAGCCGGCCACCATCGCGATCACCTACCACACCGCGCCGACCGCCTCGGGCCTGCAGTGGCTGGAGCCGTCGATGACCGAGGGCAAGCAGCTGCCCTTCATGTTCAGCCAGTCGCAGGCCATCCACGCCCGGTCGTGGGTGCCGCTGCAGGACACCCCGAGCGTGCGCTTCACCTACAGCGCGCACGTGGCCAGCCGCCCGGACGTGATGGTGCTGATGAGCGCCGACAACGATCCCAAGGCCGCGCGTGACGGCGACTACAGCTTCAAGATGCCGCAGCCGATTCCGTCCTACCTGCTGGCCATCGCCGCCGGTGACCTGGTGTTCGAGCCGATCTCGCAGCGTTCGGGCGTGTGGGCCGAGCCGGCCATGGTCAGCAAGGCCGCCAAGGAGTTCGAAGACACCGAGAAGATGATCGGCGCCGCCGAGAACCTGTACGGCGAATACCGCTGGGGCCGCTACGACATGCTGGTGCTGCCGCCGTCGTTCCCGTTCGGGGGCATGGAGAACCCGCGCCTGACCTTCGCCACCCCGACCGTGATCGTGGGCGACAAGTCGCTGGTGTCGCTGATCGCCCACGAGCTGGCGCACAGCTGGTCCGGCAACCTGGTGACCAACGCCAGCTGGAAGGACATCTGGCTCAACGAAGGCTTCACCACCTACGTGCAGGGCCGCATCACCGAGGCGCTGTACGGCCCGGAAATGGCCGAGATGGAGCGCGAGATCGACCAGAGCGATCTGCTGGCCGAAGTGAAGGGCATGAGCCCGGCCGACCAGGCGCTGGCGCTGCCGCCGCTGACCGAGCGTGATCCGGACGAGGCGCTGAGCAACGTCGCCTACGTCAAGGGCGCCTGGTTCCTGCAGTTCCTGGAGCAGCGTTTCGGTCGCGCCGTATTCGATCCGTTCCTGCGCGGCTGGTTCAACGACCACGCCTTCCAGAGCGCGAATACCGACCAGTTCGTCGCCTACATGAAGAAGAACCTGCTGCCCAAGAACCCGACCGCGGTGACCGAGGCCGAGCTGACCGCGTGGCTGGACGAGCCGGGCATTCCGGCGTTCGCGATCAAGGCCCGCGCGCGCAACTTCGCCGTGGTCGATACCGCGCGTATCGCCTACCTGGGCAGCGACAAGGTGCCCAGCAACCAGGTCACCAGCCAGTGGGGTACCCAGGAATGGGTGCGTTTCATCGATGGTCTGGGGCAGAAGCAGCCGCTGGAGAAACTGGCGCAGCTGGATGCGGCCTACCACTTCACCGGCACCCCCAATGGCGAGATCGCCATGCGCTGGTATCCGCTGGCCATCCGCAGCGGCTATGGCGAGGCGCAGGCCGCAGCCGGCGAGTTCATCCAGCGCGTGGGCCGTCGCAAGCTGATCCTGCCGGTCTACGCCGAGCTGGTGAAAACGCCCGAAGGCCTGGCCTTCGCCAAGGACGTGTTCGCCCGCGCCAAGCCCGGTTACCACCCGATCACCACCGCCTCGGTGGAGGACATGATCGCCAAGGCCGAGGCGGCGCCGAAGCAGTAACCGCTTGCGCAAGCGGTTGTGTCACCGGAACGGCGGGCTTCGGCCCGCCGTTTCCCGTTGGCGTGCGTGGTCACGGCAGCCGGCGGATGTTTAAAGTAGCCCCATCCGGCGTTCGCGCCGGCCTGTTCCTGCCCGACAACGGAGTGGCTTGATGAAACCTTTGATCTTCGGCGCGCTGTGCGCCTTCGCCCTGGCCGGCTGTACCGATCCGGAGGTCGAGCGGCAGAAGCAGGAAGCGGCCGCGGCGCAGGAACGCGCGCGCCAGGAGCAGGCCGCCGAGGCCATTGGCAAGCAGTACGACAGTGCCGTCACCGCTTCGGAATGGGAGAAGGCACGTGTCCACGGCGTGGCACTGCTGGACCAGTATCCGGATTCGGACACCGCCCGCCGGATCGAACCGGGCCTGGCCGAGGTGAAGCAAAAGGCCGAGGCCGCGCGTGAGCTGCGGCGCATGCAGGCGCTGTGGAACTACAACCAGGTGCCGGCCAAGGGCGGCGTGCAGCGGTCGGCGATGATCTACAGCAAGGAGCGCGTGGACGTGGATGGCAGCGGCGCCAAGCCGGTGCAGCTGGTGTTCCGCGACCATCCCGAGTGGAAGCGCCATGCCTATCTGGTGCTGCAGGCCAGCGATTTCGCCAAGGCCTGCTATGCCAGCTGCCAGGTCACGGTGACGGTGGATGACCAGGCGCCGCGCCGGATGGCCGCGCACCGGCCGGATACCGACGAGGCCATCGCCATGTTCATCACCGACAACCGCGGCCTGTGGCGGCTGGCGCGCAAGGCGAAAGTCATCCAGATCGAATTTCCGGTGAAAGCCGGTGACAGCCGCAGCGCGGTGTTCGAAGTCGGCGGGCTCGATGGCAGCCAGCTGCCGGGCTGGGATTGAGGCGTGGGTATTGTCGGATCGCCGCCGCTGGCGTCGGTGCCAGGCGTGGTGGACAGCCGCCATTGGGTGTTCGACATGGATGGCACGCTGACGCAGCCGCTGCATGATTTCGAGTTGATCCGGCGTGAGCTGCAGATTCCAGCCGGTGCGGACATTCTTGAACATCTGGCCAGCCTGCCAGTCCAGCAGGCGGCCGCCAGCCATGCCTGGTTGATGCGGCACGAGCGGGAACTGGCCGAGGCTTCCGTGGCGGCACCCGGTGCGGTGGCATTGATCCGCGCGCTGCATGCTGACGGTTGCCGGCTGGGCATCCTTACCCGCAATGCGCGTGAGCTGGCGGAAGTGACGTTGGCGGTGATCGGGGTGGCGGATTGTTTTGCCGCTGACGAAATCATCGGCCGCCGGGAAGCGGAGCCCAAGCCGTCACCGGCCGGCTTGCAGTTCTTTGCCGCGCGCTGGCAGGTACCGCCGGCGCGGATGCGGATGGTGGGGGACCATTACTACGATCTGGCCACCGCCCAAGCGGCGGGTGTGCCGGGAATTCTTATCAATGTGCCGGATGATCCCTGGCCAGGCATGGCACAGTGGCAGCTGCGTGATTGCGCGCAGTTGCTGCAGCACTGGCGCGCCGCGGCGTCGGGATAGCGGCGCGCAGGGCCTGGCGGTCGCATTGCCGTCGGCGGCAGTGCCCGGCAGGGCCTGACCCTGGCGTTTGCCATAGGCAGGGCCGGTAGTGGCACGCAAAAAAAACGGCGCCGAGGCGCCGTTTTTCCTAGAGGCTGTAGCCGAACTGCTGCTTGAACTGGTCGTTGAACTCGGCGAAATCGAAGCGCTGGTTCTGGGTGCCGGGGTGTTCGACCTTCAGCGCACCCATCAGGTTGCCCATGCGGCCGATGGTCAGCCAGTCATAGCCCTTCTCGATGCCGAAGATCAGGCCGGCACGGAACGCATCGCCGCAGCCGGTCGGGTCGACCACGCGGCGCTCGTGCGCCGGCGGGATGTCGAAGCTCTTTTCCGGGGTGTGGATGATCGCGCCGCGCGGGCCCTGGGTGGTGATGTAGGCCTTGACCCGGCTGACGATGTCTTTCTCGTCCCAGCCGGTGCGCTGCTGCAGCAGATTGGACTCGTAGTCGTTGACCACCACGTAGTCGGCCTGCTCGATGAAGGTGCGCAGCTCCGGACCGTTGAACAGCGGCAGCGCCTGGCCGGGATCGAAGATGAAGGGGATGCCGCATTCCACGAACTCGGCCGCGTTCTGGATCATGCCTTCGCGGCCGTCCGGCGCCACGATGCCGAAGCTCACGCCCGGCACGTCGCGCACGTGGTTGTCGTGCGAACGCATCATCGCGCCCGGATGGAAGGCGGTGATCTGGTTGTTGTCGTGGTCGGTGGTGATGAAACACTGCGGGGTGAACATGTCTTCCAGCACCCGCACCTGGCTCAGGTCGATGCCCATGCGCTCGAAGTGCTCGCGGTACGGGCCGAAGTCTTGGCCCACGGTGCCCATCGGGATCGGGCTGCCGCCCAGCAGCTTCAGGTTGTAGGCGATGTTGCCGGCGCAGCCGCCCAGCTCCCGGCGCATCCGCGGCACCAGGAACGACACGTTCAGGATGTGCACCTTGTCCGGCAGGATGTGGTTCTTGAACTGGTCCGGAAACACCATGATGGTGTCGAAAGCAAGGGAACCACAGATCAGAGCGGACATCGGGAACAGACCTATACGGAAAAGGGGAAATCCCGCCATGCAGGCGCACGCGGGTCGGCGCGATCGTGGCGCCAAAGTGCGTAAGGGTACCGGCTGCGGCGACGCACGACCAGAACCGCAGATGTCCGGAGGGGCGCCGAATCGGGCCAAAGCCCCGATTCACAATGGATTGTCCTTGCCCGCACCGGGGGGGATTGATAGGCTAGCGGACCTCATTTTCTGCCCATTTTTTCGCCAATCGGCGTGGGCACGACACCCCTCAGGATCACTTCCCAGATGTTCAAGAAGCTGCGTGGCATGTTCTCCAATGACCTGTCCATCGACCTGGGCACGGCCAACACCCTGATCTATGTGCGCGGCCAGGGCATCGTGCTCAACGAGCCGTCGGTCGTGGCGGTGCGTCAGGACCGTGCCATCGGCGGTACCCGCTCGGTGGCTGCCGTCGGCGCCGAAGCCAAGCAGATGCTCGGCCGTACCCCGGGCCATATCACCACCATCCGCCCGATGAAGGATGGTGTCATCGCCGACTTCACCTACACCGAGGCGATGCTCAAGCACTTCATAAAGAAAGTGCACAAATCGCGCGTGCTGCGCCCGAGTCCGCGCGTGCTGGTCTGCGTGCCGGCCGGCTCGACCCAGGTCGAACGCCGCGCCATCAAGGAATCGGCCGAAGAGGCCGGTGCGCGTGATGTGTTCCTGATCGAAGAGCCGATGGCCGCGGCGATCGGCGCCGGCATGCCGGTCACCGAAGCCCGTGGCTCGATGGTCATCGACATCGGCGGCGGCACCACCGAGGTGGCGGTGATCTCGCTCAACGGCATCGTCTATTCGGCCTCGGTGCGTATCGGTGGCGACCGTTTCGACGAGTCGATCACCAATTACGTGCGCCGCAACCACGGCATGCTGATCGGTGAAGCCACCGCCGAGCGCATCAAGGTGGAGCTGGGCTGCGCCTACCCGCAGGCGGAAGTGATCGAGATGGAGATCTCCGGCCGCAACCTCGCCGAGGGCGTGCCGAAGATGATCAAGATCAGCTCCAACGAGGTGCTCGAAGCGCTGCACGAGCCGTTGTCGGGGATTGTCTCGGCGGTCAAGCTGGCGCTGGAGCAGACCCCGCCGGAACTGTGCGCCGACGTGGCCGAGCGCGGCATCGTGCTGACCGGCGGTGGCGCGCTGCTGCGCGACCTGGACCGTCTGATCTCCGAGGAAACCGGTCTGCATGTGCAGGTGGCCGATGATCCGTTGACCTGCGTGGCCCGCGGTGGCGGTCGTGCGCTGGAGTTGGTGGACATGCACGGCAACGAGTTCTTTGCGCCGGAATAAGCCGTTCCGGTCGCGTATCGCGGCCACGCCCGAACGGCGTGAGCGGCCGTCCGCACACGCCCCGTGCAGCCCACCGCCGGGGCGTCGTCGCATCCTTTTTCCGCATTTTTCCAGTCGAAGCCTGACGTGCCGCCCTACGCCGGTCCTCCCGTAGCCTCCCGCCAGGGCGATGCCAGCAGTCCGTTGCGCCTGCTGGCCTATCTGGCGCTGGCCATCACCCTGATCGTGCTCGATGACCAGGGCGGCTGGCTGTCGCGCCTGCGCCAGCAGGCCAACGTGCTGGTGCAACCGGTGTGGGCG
>NZ_BAZI01000053.1 GCF_001310775.1 Stenotrophomonas pictorum JCM 9942 | reverse complement strand
CCACCTCCGCCCCAACCGCCACCGCTGGCGAAACCGCCGCCGGACGTCTTGCCGAAGGACAGCAACAGCGCGGCCACGGCGGCGATACCGCCGCCGAGCATCGACAACAGCACCCAGCCAATACCACCGGCCACCAGGCCCGCTGCCAGCCCACGCGCCGGACGCGGCAGTCGGGAGAGCAACAGCCGCATGAAACCTGCCGCAAAGACGCCGATCATGATCGCGAAGAAGAAGGTCTGATCGCCATTGCCCTCCTCGTTGTTGCGGTTGCTGGCCACCGGCGCCGGCAGCGCCTCGCCCTCGATCAGCCCCACCAGTACCGCCGTGGCGGCGGTAATACCGCCGGCATAATCGTCCTGGCGGAAATGCGGCACCAGATACTCCTGGATCACCCGGTTGGCGATGGCGTCGGGAATGGCCCCCTCCAGCCCGTAGCCCGGCTCGATCCGCACCCTCCGGTCATCCCTGGCCACCACCAGCAGCACCCCATCGTCCACGCCCTTGCGGCCGATGGCCCACTGGTCGAACACCCGGGTGGTGTACTGGGCGATATCCTCCGGCTGGGTGGTCGGCACGATCAGCACCTGCAGCTGGCTGCCCTTGCGTTGCTGCAGGGCCAAGGCCTGCTGCTCGAGCGCCTGCTTCTGTGCCATATCCAGAGTGCCGGTGGTATCGACCACCGGCGAATCCAGCGGCGGAATCGGCGCCAGTTGCTGGGCCGGCAACGCGCCCGCCCAACCCAGGCCAAGCAGGCATAGCAACAGGCCAAAGCGCTGCAGCAATGCGCTCATCGCGCGCGGCTCACTGTGCCGATGCGGGCTGCGGCGGCGTCTGCTGCGGCGCAGCCGGCTGGGTGCCGAAGTTCACCGCCGGCGGCTGTGCGATCTGCGCCTCGTTCTCGACCGTGAAATTGGGTTTGGCCTTGTAACCGAACAGCTTGGCGGTGATCACCTGCGGGAACGAGCGGATGAACGTGTTGTAGTCCTGCACCAGCTGGATATAGCGGCCACGGGCCACGGTGATGCGGTTCTCGGTGCCTTCCAGCTGCGCCTGCAGGTCGCGGAAGTTCTGGTCGGACTTCAGCGTCGGGTAGTTCTCGCTGACCACCAGCAGCCGCGACAGCGCGCTGCCCAGTTCACCTTGCGCCTGCTGGAACTGCTTGAGCGAATCGGCGTCATCGGCATTGACCTGGATCTGCCCGACCTTGGCACGGGCATTGGTAACCTCGGTCAGCACCTGCCGTTCCTGCTGGGCATAACCCTGCACGGTGTTGACCAGGTTGGGAATCAGGTCGGCGCGACGCTTGTACTGGTTCACCACCTCGGACCAGCCGGCCGTGACCGCCTCGTCCTTCTGCTGGATGGCGTTGTAGCCACACCCGGAAATCGAGATCGCCGCGACGACAAGCAACATCAGGCGGAGGTACTGGCGCATGGTCGGATCCTTTGACGGCAGGAGCGCCGAGCATGCCACGGCCGGTGTTCAGCGTGTGCATACGGAAAAGGCCGGCAATGCCGGCCTCTCCGCTCCCTCTTCCGGCCAGTTGGCGGCGAGGGCGATCCTGTCCGGGCTATGCCGGAGACTTACCAGCTGTCCGCGCCCGGCACGTGATGGGCCTTGGCGTTGCGGCGCATCAGCAGGTTCAGCCACTCCACCAGCACCGAGAAACCCATCGCCGCGTAGATGTAGGGCTTGGGCACGTGCACGTCCAGGCCATCCAGCACCAGCACCGCACCGACCAGCAGGATGAAGGCCAGCGCCAGCAGCTTCACGGTCGGATTGGCGTCGATGAAGCGGCCCAGCGGATTGGCCGCCAGCAGCATCACCGCCACCGCCAGCAGCACCGCGCAGACCATCACCGGAATGTGGTCGGCAATGCCCACGGCGGTGATCACCGAATCCAGCGAGAACACGATGTCGATCACCGCGATCTGCGCGATCACCATGCCGAACGTGGCCGACGCCTTGGTGGTCGTCGGGTCGGCATCCTCACCGCCGCTGACCAGCTCGCGGATTTCGGCCACGCCCTTGTAGAGCAGGAACAGGCCACCAATGATCAACACCAGATCCCGGATGGAAATGCCCATCCCGGCAATGTTGAACAGGTTGTTCTCCATATGCGCCAGGAACGCCAGCGACACCAGCAGCAGGATGCGGGTGACGCACGCCACCGCGATACCGACGCGACGGGCCAGCGGACGCTTTTCTTCGGGCAGACGGCCGACCGCAATGGAGATGAACACCAGGTTGTCGATGCCGAGCACGATTTCCAGTGCGCTGAGCATGAACAGGGTGACCCAGACGTTCGGGTCGGCAAGAAGCTCAAAAGACATGCAGAAAATCCTTCAATAAAGCCATAGCGTCACCGCCGCCCGGCGGATGACTTGTCAGAAAAGACGGGGCACCAGGATCAGGCCCCAGCACAGCAGCACATTCATCATCAGCACGAACACGGCCGCCGATCCCATGTCCTTGGCGCGTCCGGCGAGCACGTGATACTCCGGGCCATAGCGCTCGATCACCGCCTCGATGGCCGAGTTGGCCAGCTCCATGGCGATGACCAGCAACATCGAGCCGACCAGCAGCGCGCGCTCCACCGGCGTCTGGCCCAGCCACAGCGCCAGCGGCGCCAGCACCACGAACAGGCACACTTCCAGGCGGAACGAGGATTCATGCATCCAGCTGCGCACAGCCCCTGCCAGGACCACTTGGCCGCCTTCAGGATACGGGCCGGACCACGGGGCATATGCCCGATCCCATCAGCCATGAGAGCCAGCTCCCGCCGCGCGGCGGCCGACGGACTGCAGAAAAGAAGAGTGCATCACAGCGGGAGCACCGATGTATGTGGATGGCGACCGCGCATTCTGCCACAAGCTTCCGGGCACTTCCCGGGAACCGCCGGCCGGCGCTGTCAGCCGAAGTGGACGGTAGCCGTGGTGCCCTGCCCCGGCGCGCTTTCCAGTTCGATCCGCCAGCCGAAGCGCTCGCACAGCCGGCGCACGATCGACAGCCCCAGCCCGGTCCCCAGCGGACGGGCCGGCTCAGCCCGGAAGAACGGCTCGAACACCCGCGCCAGGCTCTCTTCCGTCATGCCGATGCCGCTGTCGCGCACCACCACCCGGTCATTGCCCACTTCCACCGCGATCGTGCCGGTATCGGTATAGGCGCAGGCATTGCGCAGCAGGTTGCTGACGACAACATGCATCACCCGCGGTGGCGCCAGCAGCAGGTGGTTGTTGCCCACCACTTCCAGCGTCAGCTCGACCGGTCGCCCGGCCAGCATTTCACGGGCGTTATTGACTTCATAACGGACGATATCGGCCACATCGAACCATTCGGCCTGCGGCTCGATATCGGCCTCGCGCGCCAGGATAAGGAAAGCGTCGATCACCGCTTCCATATCACGCCCGGCCCGCTGGATACGGCCCAGACTGCGCTGCAGGCGTGGATCCAGCTCCGGCGTACTCAGCGCCATGTCGCTGGCCATGCGGATCACGGTCAGCGGGGTACGCAGTTCATGGCTGGCGTCGCGGGTGAAGTTCCGCTCGCGGGCGACATGCTGCCCCACCCGGCTGGCCAGCGAATGCAGCGCGGCCGCCAGCTGGCGGGCTTCGCCCTGCACATCGGCCGGCAGCCGCTCCGCCGCCAGTTCGCTGGCATCGGGGTACCGCGGATCCCATTGCGACACCCGCCGCGCCAGCCAGTTGACCGGCGAGACGATCCGCCACGAGGCGCGGTAGGTCAGCCACGACGCGCCGTAGATCCCCAGCAAGGTGATCAATACCGGGACCACGCCAAACCAGAACGCGGCCCGCTGCGCCTGCGAGCGCAGGAACACCAGGTACAGCCGTCCGGCCGGGCGTTGATCGACCAGCACCAGCTGGTCGGCCGCCTTCAGCTCATGGAAGCCGGGTTCCAGCGGGCGCAGGTCCTTGGGCAGGCTCAGACTCGACTGCCCGGTTTCCAGCAGGTAACCGCGGATATTGCGCGTGTTGGGCGGCGGCTGCACCGGCGAGGCCTCGTGCAGCTGCCAGTAGTAATCGGCCTCTTCCTGCAGCACGACATGGACCAGTCCGTGCTTGATGACCAGCGACACCAGATAGCCGCCCAGCAGCACCGCCAGACTGGCCAGCAGTGCCTGCACGATAAAAGCGATCCTGATCTTGCGCGGCAATCCGTGCGCCATTACGGCTCCTGCCGCGAAACGTCGCGACTACCGCCATCGACGGTACTTCCCGGCCGTAACAGAGCACCGGCAAACGCTGTCGCACACGGGGTGCGACAGCCATTCCTGGTTGCCACTACACGTCCCTCTGCCACCCGCCGGTCAACTCATCGGCTGGGCGATGTCGGCGATGCGGTAGCCGGCGCTCTGCACGGTGTGCAGCAGCGGATGGTCGAAAGGCTTGTCGATGATCTTGCGCAGGTTGTACAGGTGGCTGCGCAGGGTATCCGAATCGGGCAGGCCGTTGCCCCAGATCTCCCGCTCGATCTCCTGCCGGGTGACCACCCGCGGCGACTCGCGCATCAGGATGGTGAGCAACCGCAGGCCGATCGGCGACAGCTGCAGTTCGCTGCCGGCGCGGGTGGCGCGGGTGGCGCGCATGCTGACCGGGTCCAGCACCAGGTCGGCGACCTTCAACACCTCGGCCCCGACCTGGCGGCGCTCGCGGCGGATCAGTGCCCGCAGCCGTGCTTCCAGCTCCTGGATCGCAAAGGGTTTGGTCAGATAGTCATCGGCACCGTAGCCCAGCCCGGTGAGCTTGTCGTCCAGCGTGTCGCGGGCGGTCAGCATCAGCACCGGCGTGGATTTGCGCGCTTCATTGCGCAATTTGCGGCAGACCTCGATGCCGTCCAGACGCGGCAGCATCAGATCCAGAACCACCACGTCGTAACTGTTCTCAGCCGCCAGCCGGTAGCCGTCCAGGCCATCGACCGCGTAATCCACTTCGAACCCTTTGCTTTCCAGGTACTCGCCGATCATTTCGGAAATATTGCGGTTGTCCTCGACGACCAGCACCAACCCGGACGATTCCTTTGTCTGTCGCATGGAGCCTCCTAATCTTCAGCTTTGTGAAACATGCCGCATCCGGAGTAGAAAGCGTGTGAAGACCGCCGCAATTCGTGATCACGAAGGTCGCCGGGACCGGAATTCTGTCCGCGATCAGGCACTCCAGGACCGTGCGACCGCCCTATGCTGTGGACCCCCGCCACGCTCAGCGCCCTATGCCCGGCATGCCGATCACCGCCTATCTGTACCCCGTCCTGCTGCTGGTCGCCAGCAACGTCTTCATGACGGTGGCCTGGTACGGCCATCTGAAATTCAAATCGGCGCCGCTGATGACGGTGATCCTGGTCAGCTGGGGTATCGCCTTCTTCGAGTACTGCCTGCAGGTGCCCGGCAACCGCCTGGGCAGCGCGGTGTATTCGGCGCCGCAGCTCAAGGGCATGCAGGAGGTGATCACGCTGGTGGTGTTTGCAGTGTTCTCGGCCACCTATCTGGACCAGCCGCTGAAGTGGAACCACTGGGCGGCCTTCGCGCTCATCGTGGTGGCGGCGCTACTGATGTTCAAGGAATAGCGCCACCACGCTGCCTGACAGGGAAAGGCCCCGCAGTGCGGGGCCCTCCGGATTACTTGATCGACGCCGGCTCAACGAACCGGGCGAATACCGTATCGATCTTCGCCTCATCCACCGCCGCCCCGCCCTGCACGGCCTCGGCCTGTTCGAACAGCGGGATGATCATCGCCATGCCATCGAGTTGTGTTTTCAGATGTACGCCCGAGGCCCTGCCCAGCCATCCCTCCCAGCGCTGGCGCACCTGCGCCCAGAATCCGGCCGTCGCGCTCCAGTAATTGCGAGCGGGGGAGAAATCGACCTCGCTGGTTTTCAGGTAGTCGTTGAAGCCGAATTCGCGGGCGATCTCCACCTGGCGGCCATCGGCATTGCGCTGCACCTTGGTGTTGAACTGCTCATGGGTCCAGCCACCCGGCGTGAGCGTGTGCCGGTTGATCACCACCAGCGCGTTGTAATCGCTGCGCCGGGTGTATTCGCGACGTGGCAGCGGCCGCCAGCTCAGGTCGCTGGTCCAGGTCGGCACGTTGTTGGCGTAGCTCCACCGGCCGGTGCCGCAGTAACGCGGCGCGTCGCTGACCTCGTACACGCACTGGGTCCAGGCGCCTTTGTTGACCGCCGCCGGAATCGTGCGCACCACCCAGGTCTGCTCGGCGCTGAACTCGAAACGGGTGGCCGCCTCATAGACCCAGTCCTGCCGCCAATGCTTGGTGACGTGGCCGCTTTTCCCATCCACCAGCAGATGCTGCAACACGATGCGCTGCGGGCTGTCTTCCACCACGATCACCACCTCGTTGCCACCACTGCGCATGGCCGGGGCGCGCTCGTAGCCGGGTTTGAGCAGCACGGTTTCATCGAAGGCGAAATCCACCGTGTATTCGCCCTGCATCGCCAGGATGCTGGCGCGATCACGCGCGGTGTCCACGGACTGGGCGCTGGCTGCGCCGCTGCTGGCCAACAGCAGCAACGCGCCGGCGGAAAGCAATTTCATGTGTCGTTCCTTTGTGAGGGGTAGCAGAAAGAGAGGGGCCATCCGTGGCCGGGAGAGATCCGTTTGCCGCGGTACCGCGCGCACTACTGCGTGCCGGCGGTATCAGCGCAGCGAAATCACCAGGAAAGCGCCAGGCTGGCCGACACCGTGCGGCCGGGATGGGTGTAGCGATCCAGCACCGGGCTGTTGCCGGCCAGATTGGCGGTGATGCCCGACCAGTCGATGTACTTGCGGTCACCCAGGTTGAACACACCGACATTCACCTTCGCACCGGGCGCGAACTCCCAGTGCGCCATCAGATCCAGCACGCCGTAGCCGCCGGGGCGGTAGGCCGTGGCGCTGGCGATACGGTCCTTGCGGCGCGCGAAGGTACCGGCCAGCTCCATCCCCCACGCATCGCGGTCGTACATCAGCCCGACGCTGCCGCGCAGCGGATCGATCGAGTCCAGCGGCACGTCCTCGGTGCGGTTGTCACCGCGTGACAACGCCACCGCGCTGCGCAGCGACCAGCCTTCCAGCGCGTTGGACAGTTCGCCGAAATCCACCCCGGCCTTCATTTCCGCACCGTAGATCCGCGCATCGGCGATGTTCTGCGACTGGAACACCATCAGCCCCTGGGCGTTGTCACCGACATACCGCTGCGATTCGATGAAGTCGCGGTAGTAGTTGTAGTAGCCGCTCACGCTGACGTAGGCCGTCGGCGCGATGAAGCGCAGCCCCAGCTCCACGCCGTCGCTGGTTTCCGGCTTCAGTTCCGGATTGGGGATGGCGGTGTAGCCGAACATCACGTTGGTGAAACCCAGATTGACGTCGTTGTACGGCGGCGAACGAAAGCCGTGCGAATAGCCGGCAAACAGCGACCACTGCTCGTCAAAGCGCCAGACCGCACCGAACTTCGGCGACACACTGGTCTTGGTCAGCGAGGCCACCGCCATGCCCGGGTTGTCAGCGGCGAAAATCGCATCCAGTTCCGGCTTGAGCCGGTAGTGATCCACGCGGATGCCCGGCACCAGCGACAGCCGCCCGTCGGCCAGACGCATCTCATCCTGGGCGTACAGTCCCAGCTCGGTGGTCTTGCTGACCGGGAAGTCGCGCACCGGGAACACGTCCGGCAGGATCGTGCTGCTCACCGTGCCATTGACCAGCACCTGGAAGCCATCGCGCTTCTGGCGTATTTCGGTCCATGCGCCATCCAAGCCCCAGGTCAGCGCATGCGCCACGCGGCCGGTCTCGAAAGACTTGTCCAGCAACGCCTGCAGACCGTAGACACGCTGGTCGAAATTGAACTGGCGATGGCGGCGGCTGCCATTGGCGCGCTGCTCGTTGGTGACCTGCGTGGTCTCACTGTCCTGGCGATACAGCTGCCAGCGCAGGCTGTCGGCCAACGCGCTGTCGAGCGCATCCATCTCATGGGCGAACGCCACCCGCGCGCGGGTCTGCGTGTCATGCGCGGTCATGCCGGTGGTCGTGGTGCGATCGATCGCCGAATACACATCGGTATCGGTGCGGTCCTCGTTGCCTTCCACGGTCAGGCGGAACCGCTGGTTCTGGTCGTGGGCATAGACCAGCTTGGACAGTACGCTGCGGCCATCGCGCTGCTGCGGGTTGGCGGCGGTGCGGGTGTTGTCACGGCTACGCAGCTCGCCCTGGTTGGCGGTGTCCTGGCCTTGCCGGTGGTTGACGTTGACCATGCCGCTCCAGCGCCCGCCACCGAACGCGGTAGTCGCACTGCCGAGCAGGCCCTGCCAGTCGCCGTCATAGCCGAACTTCAGACCGACGTAACTGCCTTTGCCTTCGCCCAGATAGTCGGCCGGGTCCTTGGTGACGAACGCGACCACCCCGCCCAGTGCATCGGAGCCGTACAGCGAGCTGGCCGGCCCGCGCACGATCTCCACCCGCTTGAGGTTTCCAGATCGGTGAAATCGCGGTTGGCATTGGCGAAGCTGCCGATGTTGAAGCTCTTCGGCATGGCGATGCCGTCGGTCTGGATCAGCACGCGGTTGCTGTCCAGGCCGCGGATACGGAAGCCGCCCAGTCCGAACCGGGTCACGCTGCGGGTTACCGAAATGCCCGGCTCGTAGCGGACCAGATCGCGGATGTCGTGCACCAGCTGGTTGTCCAGCTGTTCGCGGTCGATCACATCGACCGTGGCGGCGACATCACTGACCGCCCGCGCGGTCCGGGTGGCGGTGACCTGGACGCGGTCGAAATCACGCACATCGGCCGAGGTGGCGGTTTCAGCGTGCGCAGGAGACAACACCGCCCACAGGGCGGCGCTCAGAACAGTTGGACGGATCATGGGTGCCTGGAATCAATCGAAGGAACAGAGCCCGCGGACACAGCAACCGGGTTGCCGAAGCAGGCCGGTGGTGGCCAAGGGAGAGGGGTCGATTCAGGCGGGCATGGCACCAGGACAGGCGCCGGCTGGCAGGAGCGTGCTGCGGAATTACTTGGTCAGGATCAGCTTGTCATTGCTGGTATGGCGCAGACGGTAGAACGTGTCGCCATGCTGGATCAGGATTTCGCGCTGCCCCTTGAGCAGGGCGCCGCTGTCCAGGATTCCTTCACCGGACATCAGCTGGACAGGGCGTTGCGGCAGATGCAGCGTGCGGGAGCGGAGCAGGACAGGTTGGGCGGACATCATCGTGATTCCGTGCTGGGGACGGAGTTTATGATAATGATTCTCAATATCAATGCAAGCATTGACGAGCGACCTCCTCCATCCCGCCCGACCTGCAGCCCTCAGCAGCGGCGTGCGCCCATCTCGCGCACGGCCCGCCGCCTGACGGGCCTCAGGCAAAGGCCGCCTCGATCTTTTTCCAGGCCGCATCCTCCACCCGTGCGACCACATCCAGCGCGCGCAGGTTCTCCTCCAGCTGGCTGACCCGGCTGGCGCCAAGGATCACGCTGGACACGTTGGGATTGCGCAGGCACCAGGCGATGGCCAGCTGGGCCGGCGACTCGCCCAGCTCTGCGGCCACCGCGGTGAAACGCCGGACCTTGCCCAACCGGTCCTCAGCCGGATCACCGAGTACGGCCGCCTGCAACCAGTCCATCGACGAGGTCGCCAGACGGCTGTCGGCGCCGATACCGTCGTTGTACTTGCCGGTCAGCAGGCCCGACGCCAGCGGCGACCAGATCGTGGTACCCAGCCCGGCGTCGCTGTACAACGGCGCGTATTCCTCCTCCACCCGCGTGCGATGCAGCAGGTTGTACTGCGGCTGCTCCATCATCGGCGCATACAGATGATGGGCGCGGGCGAAGGCCACCGCCTCGGCGATCTGCGCCGCCGACCACTCCGAGGTGCCCCAGTACAGCACCTTGCCCTGGCGGATCAGGGTGTCCATGGCCAGCACGGTTTCGCCGATCGGCGTGTCCGGATCCGGGCGATGACAGTAGTACAGGTCCAGATACTCCACGTGCAGGCGTTTGAGCGCGGCGTGGCAGGCGTCGATGACATGCTTGCGCGAGAGCCCGCGCTGCAGGGGATTGGGCGAGGGCACCGCGCCGAAGAACACCTTGCTGGAGACGCAATAGCCATCGCGCGGCAGGCGGAGGTCGCCGATCACATCGCCCATCACCTCCTCGGCGCGTCCCTGGGCGTAGACCTCGGCGTTGTCGAAAAAATTGACCCCGTTGTCCCACGCCGCCGCGATCAGGTTGCGGGCCTCGCTGCGCCCGATCTGGCCACCGAAAGTGACCCAGGCCCCGAACGACAGGGCGGAAAGCTGCAGGCCGGACGAGCCGAGACGACGGTATTGCATGGCGGACTCCTGGGATTTCTGGCGCACCAACCGGCGCGAACGGCCCAGAGTGTAACGGGCCGCGGATACCAGGCCAGGCCGCGAACCTTGCCGAGATCGGCGCAATCGCCGCAATTGCAGGTGCATGCCCTGTTAATTCTTGCCCGACATAGGCCGCTGCTCTAGGCTTGCGTCTTTTGCGGGCACGCCCGGGGATTACTCATGGTCGAAGGTTTTGGCAGGATCGGCTTCGGCCTGTTCGGCCTGGCGGTGCTTCTGGGCATCACCTGGCTGTTTTCCAACAACAAGAAAGCGGTGGACTGGAGGCTGGTGGCCACCGGTATCTCGTTGCAGGTGGCCTTTGCCGCACTGGTGCTGCTGGTTCCCGGCGGCCGTGACGTGTTCGACTGGCTGGGCCAGGGCTTCGTCAAGATCCTGAGTTTCGTCAATGAAGGCTCCAGCTTCATCTTCGGCAGCCTGATGGATGTGCCCAAGTACGGCTTCATCTTCGCCTTCCAGGTGCTGCCCACGATCATCTTCTTCTCCGCGCTGATGGGCGTGATGTACCACCTGGGCGTGATGCAGGCCATCGTCAAGGCCATGGCCTGGGCCATCACCAAGATCATGCGCGTGTCCGGCGCCGAGACCACCAGCGTCTGCGCCAGTGTGTTCATCGGCCAGACCGAAGCGCCGCTGACCGTGCGCCCGTACATCTCCAAGATGACCCAGTCCGAACTGATCACGATGATGATCGGCGGCATGGCGCACATCGCCGGCGGTGTGCTGGCCGCCTACGTGGGCATGCTGGGCGCGGGCGATCCGGCGGCGCAGGCGTTCTACGCCAAACACCTGCTGGCCGCCTCGATCATGGCCGCCCCGGCCACGCTGGTGATCGCCAAGGTGCTGATCCCGGAAACCGGCACCCCGCTGACCCGGGGCACGGTGAAGATGGAAGTGGAGAAGACCTCTTCCAACATCATCGACGCCGCCGCCGGTGCGGGCGATGGCCTGCGTCTGGCGCTGAACATCGGCGCGATGCTGCTGGCCTTCATCGCCCTGATCGCGCTGCTCAACGCGCCACTGACCTGGGTCGGTGAAGTCACCGGTCTGGCCCAGATGATCGGCAAGCCGACCAACCTGTCCACGATCTTCGGCTACGTGCTGGCGCCGATCGCCTGGGTGATCGGCACCCCGTGGGCCGATGCCACTACGGTCGGGTCGCTGATCGGCCAGAAGCTGGTGATCAACGAGTTCGTGGCCTATCTGGAGCTGTCGGAAATCATCAAGGGCAACGTCGCTGGCGTGGTCCTGAGTGACGAAGGCCGCCTGATCGCCACCTACGCGCTGTGCGGTTTCGCCAACTTCAGCTCGATCGCCATCCAGATCGGCGGTATCGGCGGACTGGCCCCGGAGCGTCGCCAGGACCTGGCCAAGTTCGGCCTGCGCGCCGTGCTCGGTGGCACCATCGCCACTTTGATGACGGCCACCATCGCCGGCGTGCTGACCCATTTCGGCTGATCCCCAGCCACTTTCGAGATATGGATTCCATGAGTTCTGTAGTTGTTGCCGGTTCCTTCAATGTCGACCACGTCTGGCGCTGCGATGCCCTGCCCGCGCCAGGGGCGACCATTGCCGGCCGTTACAGTACCGGTCCCGGCGGCAAGGGTTTCAACCAGGCCGTTGCCGCGTGCCGTTCCGGCGCGGACACCCACTTTGTCTGCGCCTTGGG
>NZ_BAZI01000052.1 GCF_001310775.1 Stenotrophomonas pictorum JCM 9942 | reverse complement strand
CACCAGCTCCGGCCGCGCCGCTGCCCGCTCGCCCACCATGAAGAACGTGGCCTTGGCCGCATGGCGATCAAGCAGATCCAGCAGCGCCGGGGTCTCATCGGAGGGGCCGTCATCGATGGTCAGCCACACCTCCGCGCCGGGCACGCGGCTGAGCACCGGCGCGTAGAAGCGGCTGTTGGGCAGGAACACCGGCACGATAAACAGCCCGTGGCTGGCCAGCAGCAGCGGAAGTCCCCAGGCCCAGCCCAGCTGCCACCACACCAGCGCCACACCCAGCTGCGAGGCCAGCAGCCACTTCACCCAGCGCCAGGGGCGCACAGGAATGCGATACAGGGTTTCCGGGGCAGTCATGCCCATGATGCCATGCAGCGTAGAATCAGCCGCAGTCCTCACCACTTCTGCGAGTTCCCGATGTCCCTGGACCCTGCCCTGCGTTCGCGCATTGAATCCATCCTCGCCGCCGACCGCGTCGTCCTGTTCATGAAGGGCCAGCCGTCCATGCCGCAATGCGGCTTTTCGGCCAAGGCCGTCGGCGCGCTGCAGGATCTGGGCGTGGAATTCGGTCATGTCAACGTGCTGGCCGACCAGGACATCCGCGAAGGCATCAAGCTCTATGGCGACTGGCCGACCATTCCGCAGCTGTACGTGGACGGCGAGCTGATCGGCGGCAGCGACATCATCCTGCAGATGGCCAACAGCGGCGAGCTGAGCAGCCTGCTGGGTGTGGCCGCCCCGGACCGCACCCCGCCGACCATCACCGTCACCCCGGCGGCGGTGGAAATGCTCAAGGGCGCGCTGGCCGACTCCCCCGGTGCCGCGCTGCAGCTGAGCATCGATGCCAACTTCCAGCCGAACTTCCAGCTGGCCCCGCACGATCCCAACGCGATTGCCGCCGAATCCAATGGCCTGCGCGTGCAGTTCGATGTCTCCAGCGCCCGCCGCGCCGAAGGCATCACCATCGACTGGGTGGACGACATCCGCGGCCAGGGTCTGGCGATCAACAACCCCAACGCCCCCAAGGCGGTGCAGGAGCTGGACGTCCGCAGCGCCGATGACCAGCTGCGCGCCGGCAGCATCACTGTGGTGGATGTGCGCCCGGCCGACGAGCGCGCCATCGCTGCGATCAACGCGCCCTTCGAAACCTTTGACGGCGACAACCGCGCCAGGCTCGAAGCCCTGCCCAAGGACACCGCGCTGGCGTTCCTATGCCACCGTGGTGGCCGCAGCGCGCAGGCCGCCGAACAGTTCCGCGCCAAGGGTTTCAGCAACGTGTTCAACATCACCGGCGGCATCGATGCCTGGTCGGAGCACGTGGACAACAGCGTACCGAAGTACTGATCGGCTACTGGCCACAGCAGAACCAGAAAACGCCGGCATTGCCGGCGTTTTTTTTGGGTAAACCGTGCCGGCTGCGGACTCAGCCGGCGAACCCGCCTTCGGCCAGGAAGTGCAGCTCCTCCGGGGTCGGAATCCGCCCCAGCACCGCGTTGCGGTGCGGGAAGCGGCCGAAGCGGCGGATGATGTCGCGGTGCAGTTCGGCAAAGCGCAGGTATTCCAGATCGCCCAGCACTTCGAACATCGCCACCGAGCGGTCCTGGTCGACCGGATCTTCGGAGTGTTCGAACGGCAGGTAGATGAAGGCCCGCAGCTGCGGTGTCAGCTCACGGTCCAGCCCTTCCTCGATGCTGCGCATGGCGTAGTGCCGTGCCAGTCCATCCGTGGCATAGCAATGGGCGGTGCCGCGGAAGCAGTTGCGCGGAAACTGGTCCAGCAGGATCTGCAGCGCCAGGGCACCTTCGGCGTCGTGCAGCCAGTCCTCACAGCCACGCCGGGCAGCGGTGTAGTGCGTGTCCAGGAAGCGCTCGCGGAATGCCGCATCGAACGCATCGTCACGCGCGAACCAGCGTTGCGGCCCTGCCGCCCGCCAGAATTCCACCACCGAACGTGCCGTTTCCACCACTGTCTCCCCGATCAGCTGCTATCCATATGGCGATACCCACCCACATACGCGGCCCCTGAAGGTGACGTGCAGACCTATCGCATTGCGCCGCTAGCTTAAGCCGCGCGCAGCGCCGTGCATACGGCTTTGTGCGCTGCCCGTCGCCAGCACGGCCACCCGCGTCATCCGCCTGCGGCAGCCCCGGGCAGGGGGAGGGGGAAACCCCGCTGGCGGAGCGCGTCGGCCTTTCATAGCCTCGCCGGATAAAGGGAGGGGGTCCTTTGAAAGCGCTGATCCGAGCATTCTGGCCGCGCAGGCGCGCCGCCGGTATCCAATCGTTGTCGCCCGCGCTGTGGGCAAGCATTGTCGATGGCGCCAGCACCTGCCTGATGGTCGCCAATGCCGATGGCTTCATCCTGGCGGTCAACCCGGCATTGCGGAACATGCTGGCCAGCCTGGAAACAGAACTGCGCCAGCAATTTCCCGATTTTGACGCGGCGACGCTGGTGGGCAGTTCGATCGACCGCTTCCATCATGATCCGGCGGCGCGCCACCTCCAGCTGCGACAGCTCACAGGGCGCCACCTGACCGACATCCGTGTCGGCAGCGCACGGTTCGGCCTGGCCATCACCCCGATCGCCGGCGCCGACGGGACTACCAGCATCTACGCGGTGGAATGGACCGACAAGACCCGTTGGGCACAGGCCGCCGATAGCGAACTGCGCCTGCGCACCGCACTGGACAACATGACCGCCAAATTGATGCTGGCCGATGCCGACAGCACCATCGTGTACGTCAACGATGCACTCAAGCGCATGTTCCAGCGCAACCTGGAAGCCATGCGCAATCGTTTCCCCGACTTCGATCCGGAGCAGCTGGTCGGTCGCAGTATCGATATCTTCCACCGGCATCCGCAGCACCAGCGCGAGGCGCTGCGCAACACGCGGACAAAGATATCGGCGTCACTGCAGATCGGGCCCATGCGCATGGAACTGGATGCCATGCCGATCCGTGATGGCAACGGCCGCTATCTGGGGGCTTTCGCCATCTGGGACGACATCCACGCGGTACACGAGCTGGTGCGCCGCGTCGGCCATGGCGACCTGGATGGCCGGCTCCAGCCCGCGCACTATGAAGGCAGCATGCAGGCACTGGCCGAGCTGCTCAATACGATGATGCAGGCGGTGCATGCCCCGATGACGAGTGCCGTTGGCGTGGCCACTGCTCTGGCCCGCGGCGAGCTGGGCAGCCGGCTGGATGAGCACGCCGAGGGTGTCTTCCAGCAACTGCACGTGGCCCTGAACACCGCGGCGGGCAATCTGGCGCAGATGATCCGGTCCATCCAGGTGTCATCGGCGGCGGTGCTGCAGACGGCAAGCGAGATCGCCGCCAGCAGCAGCGAGCTCAGCAGTCGCACCGAAGCCCAGGCGGCTTCGCTGGAGGAGTCGGCAAGTGCGGTCAAACATCTGGGCGTGCATCTGCAACAGACCAACCGCGCACTGGATGCGATCACTGCGCAGGCCGCCAGGATCAACGCGGAATCGCAGTCCGGACAGGACATGGTCACCGCGGTGGCCCATGCCATCGACACGATGGCCCGGGATAACACCCAGATCGCCAACTTCGTCAAACAGATCGACGCGATCGCCTTCCAGACCAATCTGTTGGCACTCAACGCCGCCGTGGAAGCGGCCCGCGCGGGCGTCCATGGCAAGGGCTTTGCCGTGGTCGCCAGTGAGGTACGGGCATTGGCGCAGCACAGCGCCGAGAGCGCACAACAGATCAACCGGATCGTGACGGCATCGACGCAGGGCGTCCTGCACGGCCAGTCGCTGGTTGCCGACGCGGCAGCGAAACTGCGGGACATCACCGAGGCCGCGGGCTGATAGACCATGACTTGGGCATCCTCTCCGCGGATGCCGGGCAGCAGCGCCAGAGCCTGCGCGAAGTCGATGTTGCCATCGATACGATCGATCGTTTTACCCAGCAGAACAGCGCCATGGCCGAGCAGAACGCCGCCGCCGCCGAGGCCCTGCACGAGGCCGCACGGGAGCTGCATACCCAGACCGGCCGCTTCCATCTGCAGGCCCTGCCGCCGTCGACAGCCATCCGCGACACCCCACTTGCTACGCTCTAGTTTCCAACAGGTTTGAAGATGGATTTTCCAAAACCCAGCTCACCGTTTTCCGGTGGAACGCCAGAGATTCCGCAAGCTGAAATCGACCTGCGTCTGGCCTATCTGAAATACAACGCCGAAGATCAACGCAACCTCAACCAGGCCTGGGATTACATCCAGAGCTGCTCCCAGCACAACATCGACCGCTTCTACGCCCATGTGGGCGCGTTTGCTGAAACCGGCTCCTACATCCAGGACGGGCGCCAGCTCGACCGCCTGCGCGGGATGCAGCAGCACTACCTGCGCGAGCTGTTCTGCGCACCGGTGGATGCAGCCTACGTCGACAACCGCTTGCGTATCGGCATGGTCCACCACCATATCGGGCTGGAACCGCACTGGTATCTGGGCTCCTGCAGCCAGCTGCTCAGCGAGATCACCCACTCGCTGGAGCCGATCCTGACCGAGGATCCGCGCTTTTACGCAGCGGCCATGCAGTCGGTGATCAAGCGGCTGTTTCTGGACATGGGCATCGCGATGAACGCCTATGTCTTCACCGATCGCCATGCGCTATCCAAATCCACATCGTCGTTGCGCGAGAGCGAAGCCCTGTTGTCCGAGGCACATGATCTGGCGCAGCTTGCACGCTGGGAGCTGTTCCTGCCGGAAGGCCCGTTGAACGGATGCCCGCGCGCGCAGGAGATGCTGCATCTGGAACAGACCCAGGAGAAGAACGGGTACGAACGCCTGCGCTACTGGGTCAATCCGGCCGACCGTGCCGAAGTCGATGCCGCCTTCGCCTCGACCCTGGCCAGCGGCGTCACCTATGACGTCCGCTATCGGGTAGAACATCCCGGGCATCCCTTGCGCATGCTACGCGAGCGCGGCCGGGCCCTGCTGGAGAACGGCAAGCCGGTCCGCGTGGTCGGTACCGTGCAGGACATCTCGCTGCAGGTCTCGCAGCTTTCGCGGATCGAACAGCTGGCCCTGTTCGACGACCTGACCCAGTTGCCCAACCGGGCCAACTTCCTGGGCAACCTCGAACGTCACCTGATAGATGCCGGGAAGACCCGCAAACCGTTCTCGCTGCTGTTCATCGATCTGGATGACTTCAAGGAGATCAACGACACCCAGGGACACAGCGTCGGCGATGAAGTGCTGATCGAGGTCGCACGCCGTCTGAAGGAGAACCTGAAACCACAGGAAATGGTGGCCCGGCTCGGTGGGGACGAGTTTGTCGTGCTCACCCCGACCGGCGCCAAGGACGGCGCAACAACCGCTGCCTTGCGGTTCTCAACTGCGATCGGCAGACCCCTGTGGATCGGCCAGTCGATGATGGGTATCCGCGCCAGCATCGGTATCGCCAGCTGCCCGGAGGACGGCCTCAAAAGCGGCCTGCTGCTGCGCAATGCCGATATCGCCATGTATGCGGCAAAATCTTCGCGCAGCGGCATCGAGATCTACCGGCCGGAGATGAGTGAACGCCTGTTGCGGCGCGCGCAGCTGGCCAGTCGTCTGCAACATGCCCTGGATGAAGGTGCCCTGGAGCTGTACTACCAGCCCCAGGTAACGGTCGCAGATGGCACCCTGGTCGGTGCCGAAGCGCTGCTGCGCTGGCACGATCCGGTGCTGGGCCAAGTCAGTCCCGACGAGTTCATCCCATTGGCCGAACATCGCGGCCTGATCGGCGCCGTCGGCCAGTGGGTTGCTGCCCAGGCCTGCCGGCAACTGCACCACTGGGAGTCGGCCGGGCGTGCCCTCCCCGGCCAGCTGGCAATCAATATCTCCCCACGCCAGCTCGATGATCCACAGTTCGCCGAACAGCTGCTGGAGCTGGTCCGCCAAGCGGGGGTACTGCCCGGAAAAATAGACCTGGAACTGACCGAGAGCGGATCATGATCGACCCCGAGTCGTCGCTGTCCATCCTCCAGAAGCTCAAAGATGCCGGTTTCTCACTGTCCCTAGACGACTTCGGCATGGGCTACTCGTCGCTGGCGCATCTGCGGGGTTTCCCGCTGGACAAGATCAAGCTCGATCGCTCCTTCGTGCTGGGGATGCTGGAGCAACCGCACGACTACGCCATCGTGGTGGCCACCATCGCGATGGCACAGAGCCTGGGGTTGCGCATGGTCGCCGAAGGCGTGGAAAGCGCGCTGCAGGTGGATGCGCTGAAGCGGCTCGGGTGCAGCCATGCGCAGGGATATTTCTACGGAGTACCGCTGCCGGCGGAGCAGTTCGCCGAGCAATGGCTGAACACATGATGCGTTGCGGGTGAATCGGCATCGTCGCCGGGTGCGATCTGGATGAAGTAACCGGAGCGCCACCGCATCGATGCCGCCAGCAGGGCGTCACGGCCTTGCAGCTGCAGTTTCTGTTTTATTTTCTCGCGATAGCTTTCGACGGTTTTCACCGACAGGCCGGACTCGCTGGCGATCTGTGTCGGCCCCATGCCTTCGCCAATGCGCAGGAATATCTCGAACTCACGCGGCGACAGCGGCAAATCGGCTTTTTTCAGGGTTTCCTGCAGCACACACCCACCGCACCGGGAATCTTCCGCACCACTGAACCGGCATTCAAGCAGCGTCAACAGCAGGAGACGGGCACTGCACTCGCAGCCCTTTTCCGTGAGCATGCCGCACAGACGGCCCTGCCGGGGAAAAGCGTCCTCACCGGCATGGTCGCGCGAGGTGATGACAAGCGTGCGCACCGACGCAAGTGCATGACGATCGGCACGATGCAGTTGCGAAGCATGCTCGGGATCCGTCAACAGCACCTCGACGTTGCTTCGCTGCAGCAGCTGGCTTGTCTGGGCGACACTGCGGCTGATGCTTATGTGTCCCGGGGTCTCCAGCTTCTCCAGCAGACGCACAAGTCCGTGCTGGATCAGTGGACGGTTCACCGCAATCACAATCATGCGTGAATCCACCGCTCCGGCTCCGTGGGCGGTCACTGCTTTTTCGCCTGGAGTATCTGCGGCCTGTCCGGCGGCCTGACCTGTAGAAAGCGCGTTGCTGGAACACATACTGCACTTCGCCAAATTTCCCTATGTGCCGCATTCTATCGCGCATTCATAAATACCACCCTGCGTAGCGGTATGGCTGATACCGCTGTTGCGTGGGGGAAAAATCTGGTGGCGGCAGAGTCGCTTCACTACCTGCACGCCGGAGCGGTTGGAAGCCTGCCGGCCGGTCCCGGCCGTGACCAGAGGTTTGCGCAGATCCGGAGCCGGCACGCACCAGCGAGTGGACTTGCCAGGTGTGAGGCAATGGCGGGCGGGCACCTTCATCGAGGTGCAGGGAGCGCCGCCATCGCCGGTGCCTGTGCCCGTTGGTCAGGCCCCCTCGGCAGGCCTGCGCGGAAGGAACCGGATACGGTCCACCGGACTCCACACTGGACCATCGGGCAGCCGCCGCTCAAGGACGGAATACCTGGCGCGAAACCGTACGCCGGCGTTGGTTTTGCGATACGGTTCGCACATTCAGATCACATCGGGACGGGGGGCTTCAATGCGCATAGGGATTGTTGTCGATTCGGCCTGCGACCTGCCGCCGGAGTTCATCCGCCAGCACGGCATCGTGCTGCTGCCCATCACGGTACGGATCGGCGAAGCGGTGCTGGCCGACCACCGCGACGAGGAGGCCACGCTGGGTTTCCTGCATGCGCATGTGGCCGAGGGCGGTGCCGAAGCGGAAACCATTGCCTTCAGCGTCAACCAGATCCGCGATCTGTTCCTGGGCACGCTGGTGATCGACTACGACCATGTGTTCTGCATGACCATCACCAAGACCCGCAGCCCGATCCACGACAACGCGATGCAGGCCAGCTTCGCGATCCTCAACGACTACAAGCCCGTGCGCCAGGCTGCCGGCCACAACTCGCCGTTCGCCCTGCGCGTGCTCGACACCCAGAACCTGTTCGCCGCGCAGGCGGTTACCGCGGTGGAGGCGGTGCGCCTGCGTGAAAGCGGTGCCAGCGTGCAGCAGATGCGCGAGCGCCTGGAACAGCTGGCGGGCAACGTGCATGGCTACATGGTCACCCGGGATCTGTACTACCTGCGTGCCCGCGCCCGCCACAAGGGCGACCGCAGCGTCGGCCTGCTCAGCGCCGCACTGGGCAGCGCGCTGGATATCAAGCCGGTACTGCACGGCTATCGTGGCGATACCGCGCCGGTGGCCAAGATCAAGGGCTTCGACAACGCGGTGCAGAAGCTGTTCGATTTCACCGGGCAGCGGGTGCGCAACGGACTGCTGACGCCCACCGTATGCGTGAGCTACGGCGGCGAGCTTTCCGAACTGCGGACCTTGCCCGGCTACGCCGCGCTGCGTGATACCTGCAGCGCGAACAAGGTGGAACTGCTGGAAAGCGTGATGAGCCTGACCGGCATGGTCAATGTCGGCAAGGGCGCGGTGACCGTCGGTTTTGCCGACGAGCACCACAGCTTCACCGCCTGACCACCGATCGCCCCCGGCCATCACTGGCGTGACGCGGTCGCAACGCGTTGCACGTTACGTTGGGTCAACCCTCAGGAGAATCCGTATGTCCGTGCAGTACTCCATCTCCCTGCCCGATCCGGCCAAAGCCCGTGGCAACGATCCGCGCCTGTCCTTCAGCGCCAATGGCGCCGAGGAGTTCGCCGCGCAGCTGCAGGCCGCGCTGCGCACGCCCGAGCTGTTCCAGCGCTGGAAGGCCACCCAGGAGGATCCGGAGGATGTCGACCCGGCGTTGGGCGCCACCGACCCGGATGCCACGGTGACCGGCCAGCAGGCCGATCTGCGCATCAACCTCCAGGCCACCACCCGCCTGCCCGGCGAGCTGTTCAAGCAGCGTCTGCGGCTGCTGGCGGGCAGCCACTGGGAACTGCGCGACGTGCGCTGAGCGGTGGCCACGCCGATCCTGCTGTCCTGGAGCGGTGGCAAGGATGCCGCCTGGGCACTGCATGAACTGCGCCAGCGCGAGGACTTCACCGTCGTTGCGCTGCTTACAACGCTCACCGAAAGCTACAACCGCTCTTCGATGCAAGGCGTACGTGCCGACGTGCTCCAGGCCCAAGCCGATGCCGCGGGACTGCCACTGGTACAGGCCTGGATTCCACCGGTTTGCGACAACACGGTGTACCTGGCACGCATGTCCGAGGCATTGACCGGCGCTCGCCAGCGCTGGCCTGCGCTGGAAACCATCGCCTTCGGCGATCTGTTGCTGGCAGACATCCGCGACTGGCGCGTGCAGCAGTACGCCGAACTCGGCTGGCGCACACTGTTTCCCCTGTTTGGCCGCGACACCGCTGCGCTGGCCCGGCAGATGGTGCAGGAAGGATTGCGCGCGCAGCTGTGCTGCGTGGATAGCCAGGTGTTGGATGCAACGTTCGCCGGACATGCCTTTGACATGGCTTTCCTTGACGCATTGCCCGCCGGCGTTGATGCCTGCGGCGAGAACGGCGAGTTCCACACCTGCGTCAGCGCCGGCCCGATGTTCCGTGCGCCACTGCGATTGCGCCAGGGCGATACCGTGCTCCGTGACGCACGCTACGCCTATACGGATTTCCTGACGGCTTGACCGCACCGGCCACTGTCCCACTGGCGCAGGAACGACCTGCGCCAGTGGGACAGCCAGTTCAACCGTGCATCGCCCTGGCGTGATGGGCGATGTGCTCGCCGATGAAGCTGCTGATGAAGTAGTAGCTGTGGTCGTAACCGGGCTGCAGGCGCAACTGCAGCGGATGGCCAGCCGCCCCGCAGGCGGCCTGCAGCAGCTCGGGCCTGAGCTGGCTGGCGAGGAACTCGTCGGCATCACCCTGGTCGACCAGCAGCGGCAGACGCTCGCTCGCCCCGGCAACCAGCGCGGTGGCGTCGTGACGCGCCCACGCCGCCCTGTCGTCGCCGAGGTAGGCCGCAAACGCCTTCTGTCCCCACGGCACCTGCGAGGGCGCCACGATCGGCGAGAACGCCGACACGCTGCGGTAGCGGCCGGGGTTCCTCAGCGCGATGGTCAACGCGCCATGGCCGCCCATCGAATGGCCACTGATCGCGCGGACATCGCTGGCCGGGAAATTCGCCTCCACCAGCGCCGGCAGTTCATCGACGATGTAGTCGTACATCCGGTAATGGCGGGCCCACGGCTCGGTGGTGGCATTGACATAGAAGCCGGCGCCCTGGCCCAGGTCGTAGCCGTCGGCATCGGCCACCGCCGGGCCCCGCGGGCTGGTATCCGGCGCCACCAGAATGATTCCATGCTCGGCCGCATAGCGCTGCGCGCCGGCCTTGGTGATGAAGTTCTGTTCGCTGCAGGTCAGGCCCGAGAGCCAGTACAGCACCGGCAAGCGAGCGCCAGCCTGCGCCTGCGGCGGCAGATAGACCCCAAGCGTCATGTCGCAGCCCAGCACCCGGGAAGGATGGCGGTAGACCTCCTGCCAGCCGCCGAAACTGGCACGGTGTTCGAGGCGTTCGGCCAGCATCTCAGCCACCTCCCGATGCGGACGACAGGCGGATCTGGCAAGTCTTCAACACCTCCAGGTCGCCCTTGACCTCGATGCGCGAATCGTTGGCCAGCGCGCGGATACGCAACGCGTAGAGCGCCTCCGGAATATCCTCGTATTCGTCGGGTGCGGCAATCAATACGCCGGTGGTAACGAAGCCGGCCTTCTTCCAGCTCCGGTCCAGCGACGACAGGATCAACGCATCAATCTTCGCCAGATCGGATGCCTGCAGTCGCTCGATCGCCTCACGCGCTTCCGCGCTGTCGTCCACGCCAGCCAGTGCCGCGGCCAGTCCATCTTTATTGAACATCGCACTCATCTCAGTAGTGGATCACCGAACGGATCGACTTGCCTTCATGCATCAGCTCGAAGGCTTCGTTGATCCTGTCCAGTTCCATGGTGTGGGTGACGAACGGCGCCAGTTCGATATGGCCCTTCATCGCATCCTCGACCATGCCCGGCAGCTGGCTGCGGCCCTTGACGCCACCAAAGGCGGTGCCCAGCCACTTGCGGCCGGTGACCAGCTGGAACGGCCGGGTGGAGATTTCCTTGCCCGCGCCGGCCACGCCGATGATCACGCTCTGGCCCCAGCCGCGGTGCGCGCATTCCAGCGCCGCGCGCATGACATCGACGTTGCCGATGCACTCGAAGCTGTGATCCACGCCCCAACCGGTCATTTCGACGATGACCTGCTGGATCGGCTTGTCGAAGTCCTTCGGGTTGACACAGTCGGTGGCACCGAACTGCTTGGCCAGTTCGAACTTGGACGGGTTGGTGTCGATGGCGATGATGCGCCCGGCCTTGGCCTGGCGCGCGCCCTGGATCACCGCCAGACCGATGCCGCCCAGGCCGAACACGGCCACCGAATCACCCTCGGCCACCTTGGCGGTGTTGTGCACCGCGCCGATGCCGGTGGTCACGCCGCAGCCGAGCAGGCAGACGTGCTCCGGGTTGGCTTCCGGGTTGACCTTGGCCAGCGAGACCTCGGCCACCACGGTGTACTCGGAGAAGGTCGAGCAGCCCATGTAGTGGTAGATCGGCTCACCGTTGTAGCTGAAGCGGGTGGTGCCATCGGGCATCACGCCCTTGCCCTGGGTGGCGCGCACGGCCACGCACAGGTTGGTCTTGCCGCTGGTGCAGAACTCGCACTTGCCGCATTCGGCGGTGTACAGCGGAATCACGTGGTCGCCCGGCTTCACGCTGGTCACGCCCTCGCCCACCTCGACCACGATGCCGGCACCCTCATGGCCCAGCACCACCGGGAACAGGCCTTCCGGGTCCTCACCGCTCAGGGTGAAGGCATCGGTATGGCACACGCCGGTGTGGGTGATCCTGACCAGCACCTCGCCGGCCTTGGGCGGGGCAACATCGATCTCGACGATCTGCAGCGGTTCACCGGCGGCAAAGGCGACGGCGGCACGGGATTTCATGGTTTTTCTCCTGCGGGAATGACGGAAGGCGACGCTGTGCGCCGCCCGGGATTACTTGAGATAGGAACGGATCAGGCTGGACATCTCGGTCACGCGCGCGGCGCGCTGGGCTTCGGACCGCGCCGGCTGGCCGAATTCCTCACGCAGGTGGGCTTCCATGACCTGGCTCATCAGTCCGTTGACCGCGCCGCGGATGGCGGCGATCTGCTGCAGCACCGGGCCGCAGT
>NZ_BAZI01000051.1 GCF_001310775.1 Stenotrophomonas pictorum JCM 9942 | reverse complement strand
CATAGGCCTCCAACTGGTTGGTCAGTTCACTGAACAGCATCTGGGTTTCGGTGCCGAAGGCACGTAGTCCTTCAGGTTCATTGAGTACGCGCCAACCGACAGCAGGCCGCGCGGCATGAAGTACCACTCCAGATTGGCGTCGAAATTGGTAGACAGCACCGGGTTCAACTTCGGATTGCCACCGCCGCCGGTGCGGCTCAAGTCCGAACCCCACGACGAAGCACCCAGTGCCGAGAAGTCGGGCAACGTCTGGGTCTGCGAGGCGGCGAAACGGAACACCAGATCATCGGCCATGTCGAACTTGAGGTTCGCGCTGGGCAGGATGCGGTCGTGTTTGTTGTTGTAGGCCAGGGCTTTCCATTGGCCGAACAGGCTGCTCACATCGGCGTTGGCGGCGTCGGTGACCGCCTGGTAGGTGTTGATGTCCTGGTCGATGTTGACGTAACGCAGGCCGACGTTGCCGCTCCAGCGGTCGCCAGCGAATTTCGCCTGCACATAGCCAGCGAAGTTCTTCTCCGCCACCTTCCATTCGCCGCCGTAATTGTGGCGACCGGTCGGGCCATCGTCATTCGACAGCCAGGTCGAGTTGGCCAGGATCGCATCCTTCAGCGCGCCCGGGGTGAAGTACCACAGGTTGCGCGGGAAGTTGCCGCCGATGCCGCCAGCGAAGCCGCCGGGATAGTTGGCGGTAGCGCCATCCTTCAGGGCCGACCAGATGTCGCCCGGGCTGGCCCCCTCGGGCGACAGCGCCTCTCGCTTGTGATCGGCGTAGCGGGCGCCAAACTCGATGGAAGACAGCGTGCCGCCATCATTGAAGTAGCGGCTGAAGTCGGCCGTGAACCACTTTTCCTGGTCTTCGGCGGTCACTTCCTGGTTGCCCCAGGTGCCGAAGCTGGTCACCCCGGCGGGGCTGATGTCGCCGCCAACACTCCAGTCCACCGGTGCGCTGTTGCCATGGGTGGTCCAGCTGGCGCCGCCGCCATTGGCCAGTGTCACCTCGGCAATGAACTGCCGTGGGGTCGAGCCGGTGCCCTTGGTGTTGCCGGCCTGGAACTTCGCGCTCAGGTTGTCGTTGATCTGCCAGTCGGCATCGAGCGTGATGTAGTTGCTCTTTGCGGTGGCTTCACGGTAGATCATGTCGTACACGGCATAGTCGGTACCCGGCCTGCCGGTATAGGTGGCATTGGTCAGCACGCCATCTTTGACGATGTAGCCAGCGTCCGGTGCCTGGCTGTTGGCGAAGCTCGAGCCCCACAACATGAAGTTGCGGTTGTAGTTGTTGGCGTCCATCTTCGAGCTGAAGGTTCAAGGCCGAGCGTGAGGTTGTCAGCCGGCTTGAACTGCAGGCCGATCAGGCCGCCCTTGCGCTCACGGGTCTGTTCGAACAGCGTCGAACCCAGCAGCGCCGGGACATAGACGCCGGCCAGGTCCGGGTTGCTCTGGGCGGCAGCGGAGTTGGCGCCGATCTGGGCGAAGCCTGCCGGAATTTCCTGTGCCTCGCGACGCAATTCGCGCTTCTGGCTGAAGGCCTGAACCATCACACCGAACGTGCTGTCCTCGTTCTTGTAATTGAACAGACCTGCAAGCTGCGGGTCGTTGGACTTGGCCTGATCCGAACGCACCATGCCGACCGACGCTTCAGCGGTGAACTGGTTTGCAAATTCCAGCGGCTTGCGGGTGATGATGTTGACGGTACCGGTGGTGCCGCCGTCCTGCAGCTTGGCCTGCGAGGACTTGTTCACTTCCACCGAGCGGACCAGTTCGGACGGCAGCAGCGTGTAGCTGACGCTGCGGCCAACGTTGCTGCCCTGGCTGAGCACGAACCAGTCGGCCGAGCCCACGCTGTGGCCGTTGATCAGGGTCTGGGTCAGGCTGGGGCTGGTGCCACGCAGGCTGACACGGTCGGCTTCGTCGAAGCCGCCTTCATCGGCCGAAGATGAGCTGATGTTCACGCCCGGCAGGCGCTGCAGGGTATCGGCCACGTTGTGTGCCGGCAGCTTGCCCACGTCTTCCGCGGTGACCACTTCAACGCGGGAGTTGGCTTCGCGCTTGGTGTCGAGCGATTTTTCCATAGAGCCACGGATACCGGTAACGGTCACGGTGTCCAGGTCGGTCGCGGTCTGGTTGGCGTCCTGTGCGTGGGCGCTGAACGCAAGGCAGCTGACGATCGCCGCTGAAAGCAGGGTTCTACGATGCATGTTGTCTCTCCTCAACATCAGATTGAATGGCACGGATGTGCCGCGTTACTGCAGGTCGTGCTGGTGGATCTGTTGCTTATGCTGCGTGGGCTTGCTTGGCCGACTTTTCCAGATACCAACTGGCGGCGCCGATGACGCCCAGTTGCCCGTGCTCTACCAGCTTCACGGGAATGCTTTGCAGTGCCTTGCGCATCGGCCCCTTGTTGAGGAAGCGTTCGACGAAGGTGCTGTTCAAAAGGAACTGGCTGATCTTTGGCAGGATGCCGCCCGCCAGATAGATGCCGCCCTGCACACCGTAGAGCAGGGCCATATCGCCGATGGTCGAGCCGAGGATTCCGCAGAAAAGGTGCAGGGCTTCCACCGCATGCGGGTCGCTGCCATCGCAGGCGGCGGCGCTGACGGCATCGGGCGTGATGTGGATGGGCGTGATGTCGCGTACCGCGCACAGCGCGTTGTAAAGGTTGAGCAGTCCCGGCCCGGACAGGGCGTGTTCGATGGACACGTGCGGACGGGTGCGCAGCATCTGCTGCAGCACGGCCATTTCCAGCTCGGTGGTCGCCGCAAGTGACGCCTGGCCGGCTTCCGTGGGCAGGACCATCGAGTGCGTGCCAGCCGGAATCCAGAGGGCGGCGCCGAGTCCGGTGCCAGGACCGATCACCAGCGTCGGGCCTGCCGGGGTTTGGCTTGGACCGGTCAACTGCAGGACCTGGTTGTCATCGATATGCGCGGCCGCATGCGCGACGGCTTCAAAGTCGTTGACCAGGTAGACGCTCTTGAAGCCCAGATCCTCGCGGATCTTCCGCGACGATAGCGGCCATGGCAGGTTGGCCGATATCACACTGCCATCGGCCAGCGCATAGCCGGCGGTGGCAATCACGCAATCGGCAACCGTCGGATTGTGGCTGGCGAAATCGGAGAGGATCGCGTCCAGCCCCGGGTAGTCGGCGCAGCGGTACTTCCGGTAGGACAGCACGTCGATTGCGGGCCTGTCGCCGTCTCCGGTCTGGATCAGGCCGACACGTACATGCGTACCGCCGACATCCGCCGCGAAGAAGGGCCGGGAGGCGTGTTCGTGACAGTTGCTCTGTTGTGGGGGGACGACAGCGGTCACTCGAATTCCCTGTGAGGTGGGAGCGCCCGCAGGGGCGCCAATCGGGGCCGAGTCTGTAATCGTTCTGACAACGATGTCAACGAATAGTTGCAACTTTCGATGCTGCACTGCGGCGTGCTTCGCGCAATTCCTGCATCCGCCGGTTTTGTTGCATCCGATAGTTTGAAACAGCTGAAACACGCGGTTTTATTGGGAAGGCGCTGGTACGAAAAGGATTGCCGGTATCTGCTGGACGCCGAGCAAGCCACCGTTGCTGGCAGGTGTTGTTGACAAATCTGTCAGCAGCAAACCATATATGTGACAACGTTGTTCCCACGTAATCGCCAGGCGGCTCGATCCGTCTCCCGCATCCGCAGGAGCTTTCCCATGTCTGCTGTTCCCGCTTCCACGCCGCGCACCAGCATGGTGTCGTCCATCGCCATCGTCGGCGTGCTGTTTTTCATCATCGGTTTCTGTACCTGGATCAATGGTCCGCTGATCACCTTTGTCCGCCTGGCCTTCGACGTGAGCGAGGTGTCGGCGTTCCTGGTGCTGATGGTGTTCTACCTGTCCTATTTCTTCCTGGCGTTGCCGGCGTCGTGGATCCTCAATCGCACCGGGATGAAGAAAGGTCTGGCGTTGAGCCTGGCGGTGATGGCGGTCGGTGCGATGGCCTTCGGCGAGTTCGCCACGCAGCGCTGGTTCGGTGGCGCATTGGGGGGGCTGTTTGTCATTGGCGGCGGCATGGCGCTGCTGCAGACCGCGGTCAATCCCTACATCAGCATCCTTGGCCCGATCGAAGGCGCCGCGCAGCGCATCGCGCTGATGGGTATCTGCAACAAGATCGCCGGCATGCTGGCGCCGGTGGTGATCGGCACCTTCGTGCTGCAAGGCATCGGTGACCTGGAAACCCAGGTACAGGCGGCCGATGCCGCCACCAAGAGCGAACTGCTGAATGCCTTCGCCGCCAAGATCCATACTCCGTATCTGGCAATTGCCGGCGTGCTGCTGCTGGTGGCGGTGGGGGTGCTGTTCTCGCCGTTGCCGGAAGTGCGTGCCGACGAGGCCAATGCGGTCGCCAATGACGGCAAGGTCGAAAAGCGCAGCATCTTCCAGTTCCCGCATCTGTGGCTGGGCGTGCTGTGCCTGTTTGTCTACGTGGGCGTGGAAGTGATGGCTGGCGATGCTATCGGTACCTATGGCAATGCCTTCGGCCTGCCACTGGACAGCACCAAGCTGTTCACTTCCTACACGCTGTTCGCGATGCTGGTCGGCTACATCGTGGGGCTGGCGCTTATCCCGCGCTTCATCTCGCAGGAAAAGTATCTGGCCGTGTCCGCGGTGCTGGGCGTGCTGTTCACCCTGGGCGCATTCTTCACCCATGGCTATGTGTCGGTCGGTTTTGTGGCCGCACTGGGTTTTGCCAACGCGATGATGTGGCCGGCGATCTTCCCGCTGGCGATCCGTGGTCTGGGCCGCTTCACCCAGACCGGTTCGGCGCTGCTGGTGATGGGTATTGCCGGCGGCGCGATCATCCCGCAGGCCTTCGCGCTGCTCAAGCACGCCTATCCGGAACACTTCCAGCTGGTGTTCGCGGCACTGATGATTCCCTGCTACCTGTACATCCTGTATTTCGGCACGGTGGGGCACAACGCAGGCAAGGCACGTGGCCGCTGAATCGAGCATCATGGCGGGAATCGAGCCAACGCGGGAAACAGTTATGCGTAGACCCACCATCAAGGATGTCGCCGAGCGGGCCAAGGTCTCGTTGAAGACCGTCTCGCGCGTCATCAACAATGAGCCATCGGTGATGCAGGCCACCCGTGCGCGCGTGCTGCGTGCGGTGGCCGAGCTGGACTACGAGCCGGACCCGTCGGCGCGCAATCTGCGCAGCAACACCACGTTCGTGATCGGGCTTGTCTACGACAACCCCAACCCGTACCACATCATCGGCGTGCAGAACGGGGTGCTCTCGGCCTGCCGGGAAACCGGCTTCGGCCTGCAGATCCATCCCTGTGATTCCACCTCGCCGATGCTGGCCGAAGAGCTGGCCGATTCGGTGCAGCGCTCGCGTCTGGCCGGACTGGTGCTGACCGCGCCGATGTCCGAGCGCCCGGAGCTGGTCGCCGCGCTCAATGCCCGTGGCATCAAGACGGTCCGCATCATCGCCGCCACCGAGGACCCGGGCGATGGCCCGTGCGTGTTCGTCGATGACCGCGATGCGGCCTATGAAATCACCGAGCACCTGATCCAGCTGGGTCACCAGCGCATCGGCTTCCTGTGGGGCGGCATTTCACACCGCTCCAGCGGCGAGCGCTATGCCGGCTACGAGGCGGCACTGAAGGACTACGGCATTCCGCTGGACAAACACCTGGTCGTGCCGGGCGATTACACCTTCGATGACGGCTTCCGTGGCGCGCGCCGCCTGCTGGCGTTGCGCGAGCCGCCCACCGCGATTTTCGGTTCCAACGACGAGATCGCCGCCGGCGTGCTGGCGGCGGCCAACTCGGCTGGTTTGAACGTGCCGTATGACCTGTCCATCGCCGGTTTCGAGGACAGTCCTTTCTCCCGCCAGTCTTGGCCGGCACTGACCACCGCCAAGCAGGCCACCGGTGATATCGCCCGGCATGCCGCGCGGCTGCTGATCAGCCAGTTGCGCAGCGACGCCTATGACGACACCCCCATGCAGCTGCACAACCAGGGCTTCGTCCCGCAGCTGGTGGTGCGTGGCTCCACCGCGCCGCTGCGTCAACAGTCGTCGCGGCCTCCTTCCTCTCCCCCTGACCTGTCCGAGTAACGATCCATGGCACTGCCGAGTGAGACCGAAACCCTGATGTTCCGTGAGGCGGCCGAAAGCGCCGCCGTCATCGCCGCCCAGTTCGCCCGCAACCGCGATGTGGTGCAGGCGCTGGCCGCCGACCTGCGGCAGAATCCGCCGCCGTTCGTGGTGACCTGTGCACGTGGCAGCTCCGATCACGCGGCTACCTATGCCAAGTATCTGTTCGAAACCCGGCTGGGCCTGGTCACCGCCTCGGCCTCCCCATCGGTCGGTTCGGTCTACGAGGCGCCGTTGCAGGTGCGTGGCGCGCTGTATGTGGTGATCTCCCAGTCGGGCAAGAGCCCGGACCTGCTGCGCAATGCCGAGGCTGCCAAGGTCGCCGGCGCGCGCGTGGTGGCGCTGGTCAATGTCGAGGATTCGCCGCTGGCGCAGCTGGCCGACACGGTGATCCCGCTCGGGGCGGGCATCGAGCGCAGTGTCGCGGCGACCAAGAGCTATCTGGCCTCGCTGGCGGCGATCCTGCAGCTGGGCGCGCACTGGAAGAACGATCCGGCGCTGATCGCCGCGCTGGACGAGTTGCCGGCAGCGTTGTCCAAGGCATGGGAATGCGACTGGTCGGCGGTGACCGACGGTCTGACCGGTGCGCACAACCTGTTTGTGCTGGGCCGCGGCCCGGGTCTGGCAGCGGCACAGGAAGCGGCGCTGAAGTTCAAGGAAACCTGCGGCCTGCACGCCGAGGGCTACAGCTCGGCCGAAGTGAAGCACGGTCCGATGGCGCTGGTCGGCAGGGATTTCCCGGTACTGGCGTTCGCGATGCCCGATGAAACCGGCGCCGGCACCCGCGCCGTGGCCGAGGAATTCGCCGCGCGTGGCGCCCAGGTGTGGCTGGCCGGTGAAGGTGGCGCGCTGCCGGTGGCGGCGGCACCCCATCCGCTGTGTGCGCCGCTGCTGATCGTGCAGAGCTTCTACCGTGCGATCAATGCGCTGGCGCTGCGTCGGGGCAACAACCCGGATCTGCCGCCGCATCTGAACAAGGTCACGGAAACGGTCTGATGAAAACGGTACTGCGCAACGGCCGCATCCTTGCCGGCGAGGACTTCCGTGACGATGTCGCGGTACTGATCGACGACGGCCGTATCGTTGCGCTCGCCGCTGCCGATGATCCGCAACTGGCCGCTGCCGACGAGGTGGTGGATCTGGGCGGCGGCTGGCTGATGCCCGGCTTCATCGACGTGCAGGTCAATGGCGGCGGCGGTGTGCTGTTCAACAACCGGACCGATGTGGAAGCGCTGCGCACGATGATGGCCGGCCATCGCAGGTATGGCACTACCGGCATGCTGCCGACACTGATCAGTGACGATGCCGGGGTGATGGCGCGTGCGTTGCAGGCCATCCGCGACGCCATCGCGGCGCAGGTGCCGGGTGTGCTCGGCATCCACCTTGAAGGGCCCTACATCGCCCCGGCGCGCAAGGCACGCATGATGCCGGCAAGTTCCGCGTGCCCGATGCCGACGAAGTCCAGATGGTGACGTCGCTGGACAACGGCATCACTCTGATCACGCTGGCACCGGAGCGGGTGCCGGCCGCGACGATCCAGCAGATGGTCGCCAACGGTGCGATCGTTGCCGCGGGCCATACCGCAGCGACCTACGAGGAAATCCGCGCCGGACTGGACGCCGGCCTCACCGGTTTCACCCATCTGTACAACGCGATGTCGCCGCTGCAGGGGCGTGATCCGGGTACCGTCGGCGCCGCGCTGGAAGATGCCGGCAGCTGGTGCGGGGTGATCGTCGATGGGGTGCACGTGCATCCGGCCAGCCTGCGCGTGGCGCTGGCGGCCAAACCGCGCGGCAAGGTGTTCCTGGTGACTGACGCGATGCCAATGGTGGGCTCGGACAATCCGGCGTTCGAGCTGTATGGCGAAGTCATCACTGCCGTGGATGGCGTGGTGCGCAACGCCGCCGGTGCTTGGCCGGCTCCGCGCTGGACATGGTCACCGCTGTGCGCAACACGGTGAAGCTGCTGGGCCTGCCGCTGGCGGAGGCCGCACGCATGGCTTCGACCTATCCGGCGCAGTTTCTCGGGCTGGGTGACCGCTACGGGCAGATTGCGGCCGGATATCAGGCCGATTTCGTCCTGCTGGACCGGGACCTGCAGGTCCAGGCCACCTGGATCGCCGGTCAGCGCGACTGACAACGTCGCTCTGGAAAATGGACAAGCCCGTTCGATTCGCCTCGGTTGATGCCCTGCGTGGCATCACCGTCGCGGCGATGCTGCTGGTCAACAATCCCGGCAGCTGGAGTCATGTCTATGCGCCGCTGCTGCATTCGGACTGGCATGGCTGCACGCTGACCGATCTGGTGTTTCCGTTCTTTCTGGTGATCGTCGGTGTGTCGATTGCACTGGGCGTGGTGCCGAGGGTCGAACAGGACGCGGACCGCGCGCGGCTCGCTCGCACCGTGCTGCTGCGCGCGCTGCGCATTCTCGGCTTGGGGCTGCTGCTGCACTATCTGGCGTGGTGGTGGCTGGACCTGCCGCACTACCGGCCATGGGGGGTGTTGCAGCGCATCGGTATCTGTTTCGCGCTGGCCGGCATGGCTGCAATCTGGCTGCGACCGCTGGCGCAGTGGCTGCTGCTCGGGGGCGTGTTGATCGGCTACGCGGTGCTGCTGGCCGCCGGTGGTTCGCTGGAGCCTCTGGTCAACCTGTCCAGCCGCATCGATACGGCGTTGCTGGGGCCGCTGCTGTACCAGTACGAGGTGGCCACCGGTCACGGCCACGATCCGGAAGGCCTGCTGTCCACGCTGGGTGCGCTCGCCTCGACGCTGATCGGCCTGCAGGCCGGGATGCTGTTGCGCAAACGCCGCAGACATCTGCTGATAGGCGCGCTGATCCTGCTGACGGGAGGCCTGGCGTGGTCGCCGTGGCTGCCGTTCAACAAGAATCTGTGGACCCCGTCCTACGTGCTGTGGACCGCCGGCTGGGCGTTCGCCTGCCTGTGGGTGGCCCATGTGCTGATCGACCTCCGCCACTGGCCGGCGCTGGGGCGCCGTTTCGGCGTCAATGCGATCACTGCTTACGCCGGCTCGTCGGCGATGGTGCTGGCGTTGATAGCTGCGGGTGTCTGGAGCGGGCTGTGGACGCAGGTGTTCGACCGCTGGATCACGCCGCTGGCGGGGGCGCAGATGGCCTCGCTGACGATGGCGCTGGCCTTCGTCGGGGTGTGGTGGCTGCCGATGGCGTGGATGGACCGGCGCAAGATCTATCTGAAGATCTGACAGCGCCGGGCTGCGGCGGGCAGGATGAGGCTGGTACAGTCGCCGGCGTAATCCATTTCTCCAGGAACACCGATGTCCACTGAAGTCCCTTTCACCCCGCTCAACGATCTGGAAGTCCGTCTGCTGCGAACCCAGGAAGCGGTCGTCAGCCCGGCGGATTTCCTCGATTCGCTGCTGAATGAAAAGGTCTTTGTGCTGCTGGACAAAGAGATTCCCGAAGGCGGCGACTGGGATGAAACCATCAACCCGCTGGTGCTGACCAATGACGCCAACGAGCCGATGTTCGCGGTGTTCTCCGCGCCCGAGAGAGCGGTGGTCTGGAGCGAGCAGGTGCCCGCGTTCGAAAACGCGCTGCATCTGGATTTCCGCTGGCTGCTGGGCGGTATCGCCGATGGCGTGGGCATCGTGCTCAACCCGGGCTTCGACGTCGGCATGGAAATGGTCCCCGACGCGGTGGCACAGCTGAAACAGCGCGCCGCGGCATTGGTACGCGCCGCAGGGGTTTAACGCGCCGCGCCAATGGCGCGGATGCGCGCCTTGGCCAAGGCCTCGCCGATGGCGGGGCCTTTCAGCCCCTCAGTAGCGATATCCCGGGCATTGATCGCCAGGGCGGCGGCATGCAGGCGCTGCAGTGTGCTGCGCTGTGGATAGTCGCTGTCTTCAAAGCCGAGCCGCCCGCGCTTGTCGCATTCGCACACCAGCGCCATCTGCGCGATGCGCTCGGGCCGGCGGAAGCCGTCGCAGCGTGAGATCAGTTCCAGCACGGTGGCGTCACGTAGTTCATCGATGCGGTGCACGTTGAGATGCTCGCGGCAGACCGCTTCGGCCAGTTGGCGGTGATCGACCGGAATCTTCAGGCGTTCGCAGAGCTTGGCCAGCGGCTTCAGGCCGCGCTGCTCGTGCATGATGTGGCGCGGCAGCTGACCGGCCGGGGTCAGCGCCTTGCCAGATCGTGGGTGAGCGCGGCAAAGCCGATCAGGTCATCGCCCGGCGCCAGCTGCGCGGCCATGTCGCTGACCATTTCCTGGTGGATGCCGGTGTCGATTTCCGGGTGGAACTCGGCGCGCTGTGGCACCCCGTACAGCGCATCCAGTTCGGGCAGGATCACCGCCAGCGCGCCGGTGTCGTGCAGGCTGCGCAGGAAGGTCGAGGGCTGCCTGCAGGTCAGCGCCTTGCGGGTCTCCTGCCAGATGCGCTCGGGTACCAGCGCCTCCAGCTCACCGCTTTCGGCGATCTGGCGCATCAGTGCGGCCGTTTCCGGCGCCAAGGTGAACCCCAGTGGCGCGAAGCGGGCCAGGAACCGCGCCGCGCGCAGCACGCGCAGCGGGTCTTCAACAAACGCCGGACCGACATGGCGCAGCACCCGCTGCTGGATATCACGCACGCCACCCCAGGGATCGACCAGCTCGCCGCTGTCCTGGTCGCGGGCAATGGCGTTGATGGTGAAGTCGCGGCGCTGCAGATCCTCTTCCAGCGTCACTGAAGGATCGGCATCGACCACGAAGCCGCGATAGCCGCGGCCGGACTTGCGTTCGGTACGGGCCAGTGCGTATTCCTCGCCGCTGCGCGGATGCAGGAAGACGGGGAAATCGCGGCCCACGGCCTTGAAACCCTGCGCTTCCATTTCCGCCTGGGTGGAACCGACCACCACCCAGTCACGGTCACCCGGCGGCAGGCCCAGCAATGCATCGCGGACCGCGCCGCCAACGAGATAGATCTTCATGGGCACATGATGCCGCACTCGCAGTGGCATCAGGGGCGCGTTTCAGCGACTGCCGCTGGTCACCACCGGTACGCTGGGGCAGGTGAACGGCTTGCGGCGGGTGTCGATCTTGCCAACCATGCGCTCGCTCAGGGTGGCGGCGTCGCCATTGAGGCGCCAGTCGTAGATCACGCTGAAGGCGAGCACGCGGGCCACGTACTCGCGGGTTTCCTTGTAGCTGATGGTCTCGATCCAGAAATCCGGATCAAAGTCCGGGCGCTGCGACTGCCAGCGTGCGGTCGGTGTCGGGCCGGCGTTGTAGGCGGCGATGGTGACGTAGGGCTGGCCGTTGTATTTGTCCATCAGCTGGCGCAGGTAGGCGCTGCCGATGGCGATATTGGTGTCCGGGTCGTACAGGCTGGCCGCGCCGCCATAGCCGCTCAGGCCGATGCGCTTGGCCACACTGGCACCGGTGGCGGGCAGCACCTGCATCAGGCCCATCGCGTTGGCCGGTGAGCGCGCGCTGGGATTGAAGATGCTCTCGGCGCGGATTTCCGCGGCGATCCAGGCCGGGTCCAGCGCGTTGCGCGCGGCTTCGCGGCGGATACTGTCGTCGTGGTGCAGCGGGAACCGCAGCTTGTACAGGCGTTGCTCCTGCGGCCCCTTGAGCGCGAACACGGCCCGGTCGAACCAGCCGTTGTCGCTGGCCACTTCCACCGCGAGCCGGCGCTGAGTGTCGTCAAAGCGCGACAGCGCATCGGCCCATTCGCGGGCGGCCCACAGCGGGCGCTCGATCTTGAACAGTTCCAAGGCGCGCACCAGTGCGGGGTCACGGGCGACGCTGCTCTTTGCCTGGGCGCTGTCGCCCGGATTCCACGGGCACAGCGCATAGGGCTGTTTCAGCTTGTCGGCGGCGAGGAAGCGTGGAAGGTCGGCTCGCTGGCGGCGGCGCGGTACAGCGCCGTGGCGTCGGCCGACTTGCCGGTCTTCTCCAGCAGACGGCCTTCGAACCAGCGCCAGCGCGAGTCGTTGCGCTGGGCCGGCGGCATTTTGCGGATGGCGGCCAACGCGGCCGGCCAGTCGCCGCGCGCCATGCTTCGCGGGTACGCCACTCGTGCAGGCGTTCGTCATAGGCCGATTCGGGTACCGCGGCCAACCGCAGCGCCGACTCCGGCAGGTAGGAGGCCACTGTCCACAGTGCGATCTGGTAACGCACCTGTCCCTGCTGTGCGGCGCTCAGCTCCAAGGCCCGGGTGTACTGCGGCAGCTGCTGCTCGGCGGCGCCCGGGTCGGTCTTGGCCAGCTTTTCCAGGCCATCGGTGGCGATGCGGCGGCTGCGCTCGTTCTTCGGCCAGTTCAGGGCGCGGGCGTCGGGCTTGTCGACGAAGGCGGCGTAG
>NZ_BAZI01000050.1 GCF_001310775.1 Stenotrophomonas pictorum JCM 9942 | reverse complement strand
GCGCGTGGTCGCGATCACCTGCCCCAGCGGCGCCAGCGCGCGCAGCAGCTCCTGGCCGACCTGGCCGTTGCCACCGAACACCAGCACCGTCATGGGGTGTAGACCGGCAAACGGTCTTCAGCGATGTCCTTCAGGAATGGTGCGCTTTCGTCCTTGGCCGACAGGGTCGGCGCACTGATCGGCCAATCCACCGCAATATCGGCGTCATTCCAGCGCACGCCAGCATCGAAGTCCTTCAGGTAGACCTCGGTACACAGATAGCTGAACACCGCGCGCTCGGACAGCACCGCAAAGCCATGGGCGAAGCTTCCGGAATCCAGAACTGGCGCTTGTTTTCGGCGCTGAGCATCACCGCCTCCCACTGGCCAAAGGTTGGCGAGCCGCGACGGATATCGACGGCCACGTCATAGACCTCGCCTTCCAGCACGCTGACCAGCTTGCCCTGCGGCCGCGGCCACTGGTAATGCAAGCCACGCAGCACACCCTTGGCGGAGGTGGACACATTGCTCTGCACGAAGCGGGTCGGCAGGCCGTGCTGGCCAAAGCGCTCGGCATTCCAGGTCTCGAAGAAAAAGCCACGCTCGTCACCGAACACCGCCGGCTCGATGACCACGCAACCCGGCAACTTCGTTTCAATCACGTTCACGGAACGACTCCACGCAAGGCGAGTTTGTGCAGGTACTGGCCGTAGCCATTCTTGATCAGCGGGGCGGCCAGCGCCTCCAGCTGCTCGGCGTTGATCCAGCCCTGGCCGAAGGCGATTTCCTCCGGACAGCAGACCTGCAGGCCCTGCCGGGTCTGGATGGTCTCGATGAAGTTGGAGGCTTCCAACAGGGACTGGTGGGTGCCGGTATCGAGCCAGGCGTAACCGCGGCCCAGCGCTTCCAGGTGCAGGTTGCCCTCGGCCAGGTAGCGCTTGTTGAGATCGGTGATCTCCAGCTCGCCCCGTGGCGACGGCTTCAGTTCGGCAGCATGGGCACTGGCGTTGCGTCGTAGAAGTAAAGGCCGGTCACGGCGTAGTTGGAGCGCGGGTTCTCCGGCTTCTCCACCAGGTCGATCACCTTGCCACTGGTGTCAAACTCGGCCACGCCGTAGCGCTCCGGGTCGTTCACCCAGTAGCCGAACACGGTAGAGCCGTCCACGCGCTCGTCGGCACGCTTGAGCACCTCGCGCAGGCCGTGGCCATGGAAGATGTTGTCCCCCAGCACCAGGCAGCTCGGCTTGCCGGCCACGAAGTCGCGGCCGATCAGGTAGGCCTGCGCCAGCCCGTCCGGACTGGGCTGCACGGCATACTGGATATCCATGCCCCACTGCGAACCGTCGCCCAGCAACTGCTGGAACAGCCCCTGCTCATGCGGGGTGTTGATGATCAGCACTTCACGGATGCCCGCCAGCATCAGCACGCTGAGCGGGTAGTAGATCATCGGCTTGTCGTACACCGGCAGCAGCTGCTTGCTGACGCCCTTGGTGATCGGGTACAGCCGGGTGCCGGAGCCACCGGCCAGGATGATGCCTTTGCGTTGCGTCATTTCCAGAATCCTTGCGTGAAGATATCGCGCCGCCCGTCAACTGCCCTCGAGGGCAGCGCAGCCAGATCGCGACAACGGCCCATCATCAGGCGACGGTGCCGATACGCTGCAGGCGGTAGCTGCCATCGAGCACGCCGTTGACCCATTCCTGGTTATCCAGATACCAGTCCACTGTGTAGGCGATGCCCTGCTCGAAGGTGTACTTGGCTCCCAGCCAAACTCGTTCTTCAATTTGGAGGCATCAATCGCATAACGGCGGTCATGGCCCGGGCGGTCGGCGACGTAGGTGATCTGGCTGCTGCGCGGCTGGCCATCCGCACGCGGGCGGCGCTGGTCCAGCAGGGCACAGATGGCCTGCACAACTTCGATATTCTGCTTTTCCGAGTTGCCGCCAACGTTGTAGGTCTCGCCCACGCGGCCTTTGGCCAGCACGGTGCGGATCGCTTCGCAATGGTCGGTCACGAACAGCCAGTCGCGCACCTGCTTGCCATCGCCGTACACCGGCAGCGGCTCACCGGCCAGTGCCTTGGCGATCACCAGCGGAATCAGCTTCTCGGGGAAGTGATACGGGCCGTAATTGTTGGAGCAGTTGGTGGTCAGCACCGGCAGCCCGTAGGTGTGATGGAACGCGCGCACCAGATGGTCCGACGCCGCCTTGGACGCCGAGTACGGCGAGTTAGGCGCGTAAGGCGTGGTTTCAGTGAACAGGCCCGTTTCGCCCAGCGTGCCGTACACCTCGTCGGTAGAGACATGCAGGAAGCGGAACGCCTGGCCCTTGTCGGCCGGCAGCGCCTTCCAGTAATCGCGCACGGCTTCAAGCAGCGCCAAGGTGCCAACCACATTGGTCTGGATGAACGCGCCGGGGCCATCGATGGAGCGGTCCACATGGCTTTCCGCGGCGAAATTCAGTATCGCGTCGGGCTGGTGTTCGACCAGCAGGCGCTCGACCAGAGCGCGATCACCGATGTCACCTTCCACGAAGACGTGGTTCGGGTTGCCGTCCAGACTGGAAAGGGTCTTCAGGTTACCGGCATAGGTCAGGGCATCGAGATTGACGACGCGCACGCCCTTGGCGACCGCCTCCAATACAAAGTTGCCGCCAATGAATCCGGCACCGCCGGTGACAAGCCATGTGGGCACTACCTGTTCTCCTGTTTTTCAATTCATCCTGGGAACGCCCGCGGCATTCCGACACAGCGTTACAGCATACAGGCCAGCGCTCCACACGGCTGCCTCCGGAAGGATAGGACACGCCCGCAGATCCGGCATTTTGGTGCTTCGCAGCATTTCCATACGCATTCGCATGGAACCGCTTGGCCAGTTAGAATCGCGGTCCAATTTCCCGAACCGGTTGCTGCCACCAAGAGCCGGACGCTATTCCCTGTTACCGAAGGATTCGTACCAGATGAAAATCCTCGTCGCGTACAAGCGCGTGGTGGACTACAACGTCCGCATTCAGGTCAGGCCGGACGGTTCCGGCGTGGTCACCGATGGCGTCAAACTCTCGCCCAACCCGTTCGATGAAATCGCCCTGGAAGAAGCCCTGCGCCTGCGCGACAAGGGCCTCGCCACGGAAGTGGTGGTCGCCACCATCGCCCCGACCGACGCCCAGGCGCATCTGCGCAACGGCCTGGCCATGGGCGCCAACCGCGCCATCCACGTGGTCACCGACCAGGCCATCCAGCCGCTCACCGCTGCCCGCACCCTGCTCAAGCTGGTGGAGAAGGAACAGCCGGATCTGGTTATCCTCGGCAAACAGGCCATCGACGACGACGCCAACCAGACCGGCCAGATGCTGGCCACGCTGTGGGCGCGCCCGCAGGCCACCTTCGCCTCCAAGGTCGAGATCGCCGACGGCAAGGCCACGGTCACCCGTGAAGTCGACGCCGGCTTGGAAACGCTGGAAGTCGACCTGCCGGCGGTGATCACCACCGACCTGCGTCTGAACGAGCCGCGTTTCATCAAGCTGCCGGACATCATGAAAGCCAAGGCCAAGCCGCTGGAAACCCTGCAGCTGGCCGACCTGGGCGTTGAAGCCGCCGACACGTTCAAGACCACCCACTACGCCGCGCCGGCAAAGCGCAGCAAGGGCGTGATGGTGAAGGACGCCGCCGAACTGGTGGCTGCACTCAAGCAGAAGGGGTTGCTGTAATGGCCAAGATTCTCGTTATCGCTGAGCACCTGGACGGCAAGCTCAACAGCGCCGTCGCCAAGACCGTTTCGGCCGCTGCCGCCGTCGGTGGCGACATCGACGTGCTGGTGCTGGCCGCCGACCCGGCCGGCATCGCCGCCGAAGCTGCGCAGATCGCCGGCGTCAGCAAGGTGCTCACCCTGGCCAACCCGGCCAACGCACATGCCCTGGCCCAGGTACAGGCACCGCAGATCGCCAAGCCGCCGCCGGCTACAGCCACGTGTTCGGCGCCTCGACCACCACCGGCAAGGACCTGGTCCCGGCCGTCGCCGCGCTGCTCGGCGTCAACCAGGTCTCCGACCTGATGAGCGTCGAAGGCCCGCACACCTTCAAGCGCCCGATCTACGCTGGCAACGCATCATCACCGTGGAACTGCCGGCCGACCAGGTCGTGGTGGCGACCGTTCGCGCCGCTTCGTGGCCGGAAGCAGCCAAGGGCAACAGCGCACCGGTCGAGGCCATCAACGTCGATGCCACCCTGCCCTCGCACACCCGCTTCATCGGCCTGGCCGCCGGCAAGAGCGACCGCCCGGACCTGCAGAGCGCCAGGCGCGTGGTCTCCGGTGGCCGCGGCGTCGGCTCGGAAGAGAACTTCAAGGTGATCTACCAGCTGGCCGACAAGCTCGGCGCCGCCGTCGGTGCCTCGCGCGCGGCGGTGGATGCCGGCTACGTGCCCAGCGACATGCAGGTTGGCCAGACCGGCAAGATCATCGCTCCGGAGCTGTACATCGCCGTGGGCATCTCCGGCGCCATCCAGCACCTGACCGGCATCAAGGACGCGGCACCATCGTCGCCATCAACAAGGACGGCGATGCGCCGATCTTCGAGATTGCCGATATCGGGTTGGTGGGTGATCTGTTTACGATCCTGCCGGAGCTGGAAAAGGCGCTCTGACATAGAATCGCCGCATGCAACGCATCATCTCCCAGCCATATCCGCCACATTCCGAAAAAAGGAGCGCCTCTGCGGCGCTCCTTTTGTTTTTTGGACTTTTCCTGGCGCTTGCGGGTGGCTGGCTCAACACGCGCCCTTACAGCCTGGCCATCGAGATCAGCCTCAATGCACCTGGCGGACCCTATCTGCAGATCTTCCCGTTCGCCGGAGGCTATAGCGAGGCCAATGTCCGGCAGGTTCCGCTCCAGGCTGGCCGGCAGGTCGTGCACCGGCTGTCCGTGCAGTCACCCAGGTTACCCAAGGTCGTGCGTATCGACCCCGGCAGCGCCGTGGGCATGATCGAACTGCAGTACTTGGCTTCGCCAGCTTTTCCGACAGCGCGCGCCTGGAAGGCCTGCGACTGCGCGAGGCGATGGTGTTGCGCAACGATATGCACTGGGACACGCACGGTAACCTCGTCGCCAGCGGCCACGATCCGTGGTTCGAAGTCGCGGTTCCGCCCGATGTACTGGCCGGACCGCGTGCAGCCAGGCGCGCCGGTACCGCCTTGGGCATCGTCGGACTGGTGCTGGCGGCCGGTGTCATGGCGATGCGCGGCAGACGGGTAATCGTACAGCTGCGCCGGATGACCATGATGATGCCCGCTGCGCTATGGAAGATGCCGGCCATGACCGTCGCCGGTATCGTGGTCATGGCCGCACTGGGCTTGCCGGTCGAAGGACTACTGCACGATCCGCTGCGCGGCGGACGCTATGGCGCTCAACTGTTTCTCGCCGCACTACTGCTCGCGGCCATCGGCGCGGCACTCCTGGATGCGCTGCGCCTGCCACCGCGCATGCAGGGTTCGGCAAGACTTTTCCTGGCACTGGCGATAGGCCAGTGTGGACTGGTGGCTTACCTCTACCTGCGCTCCATGGTCTCGGCCATCGGCGCGCCAGCAGTGGGCAGCATGGAAATGGGTACCTTGGCGGTCGTCGCCTGCGGCTGGCTCTGGTACCGACGGCACCGCACCGGCGCGGCGACTGGCATGCAGGGACTTCCCGTGCAGCTGGGTATGCTCGCGGCAATCTGCCTGGTAGTGGCTGATCGGGAGCTACCGCGGATAGTGATGCTCTCCAGCGACCCGGATACCCATGCGTTCCTGAGTCAGCGAATTCTTTCGCTCGGGTTCCTCCCTTGGTCGGGAGACCTGGTGTTCGACTATCCTGCCGGAAGCGCCTTCCTTGGCGCCAGTTGGAGTTGGCTTTCGGGCCTGGATCCGCGCGACACCATCACCGCGTTACCGCTGATCGCCTGCCTCACCGGCGCGATGCTGCTGGCCGAGGCGGTTGCACAGCGACACCGGCATCCACTGGCAATGCCCGCGGCATTGCTGACCGCACTGGCGCTGACAATCGCCGCCTTCCTGTTCCCACTGTTCAGCCAGTACGCACACATGGAGGGCACAGGAAGACAGATGTGCTTCGTGTTCGCCGCCGCCGTGCCGGCATTGTGGATGGCATCGGCGCCGGCGGCAGTACGCACCGGCTGGGCCCTCGTGGTGCCCTGCGCGCTCCTGCTTCTGGCCTTGGGCAGCCTCAATCCGATCGGCCCGGTCATGCCCGGCATCGTCATGGGAGCGTTCTGGCTGCATGCCAGCCTGCACCACCGGCATCCGCATCCGGCGGCACTGGCCTTGCCATTGGCCGCGTTTGCGCTGTTGCTCGACCCGTACTACCAGGGGCTCGTACAGGGTGCCGGAGCAAATCCCAAGATCACTGTCACCGCCAACTACACGGCGCTTTCGCTGACTGAACTGCTGGCACAGTGGCCCAGCTTCTACACCCGGCATGCGGCCGAACTGGGCAAGCAGCTGTTCTGGCTGATGCCCCAGCACGCTGCCCCCACCTTCCTGCTCCTGTTGCTGCCCATCGGCGCTGTGCTGTTGTATCTGCGCAGGCCCCGACTGTCGCGCGAAGCGCTGCTTGCGGGGGCGGCGCTGCTAGCGGCGACAGCCGCCTGTATCGGGCTGTTCTTCACGCTGCGCAACGATCCCCGTGGCTATCTGCTGCCCGGCTATTTCAGCTTCAGCGTTTCACAATACGAGTTCATCCTGCTCACAGTCCTAGCGGCCATGGCCTCAACAGCGGCAGTGATTCGAGGCTTTGCAGTGGGGTGGCTGGCCACTGCCGCCGTCGCCTGTTGCGTCATCGCCCTGGGCATGCGGACGCAGCAGGAGTCCATGTGGACGCCACGCCAAGCCTATTGCGGATCGCTGGGCTGCGCTTCGGCCAACGACTTGGCGGTGCTGGAGATGATGCGCGGGGTGATGGACGACATGTCCGGCAAGAAAGTGCTGTTGCCCAACCTGAGCCTGCATACGGGCAACGAGGCCTGGGTATTTCCTGTCGCCGGCGCGCGTGCGCTGCCATTTTCCGGCAGTCTGGAACCGGCGTTTTTCTATTATCAGGGCGACCCGGATTTCTCCAGCCGCAGCTACCAGGACAACGTCTGCCACCAGCTCGACCGGCGCTGGCTGGCCCGGCATCGCATCGGCTATGTCTTTCTGCCGGAGAACCGCGCGCAGGCCTGTATCAGCGGCATGGAATCGCTGATCGACTCGGAACGAATCGTCTTCCAATCCGGAGATGCCTACCTGCTGGAGCTCTCCACGCCCTGAGTAGAGCGAGTGCCGCTTCGTTGTCCCGCGACCCGCGATCTTCGTGGGCCGGTCGCCTCAGCGGCCACTGACGAAATACGCCAGGTGCAGGCGCTCGAGCGCATCCAGGTTCAGCACCATCGCCGCTGTCAGCACGAAAGCCAGCAGAAGCGCACGCAGCGGATCCGGGCTGCGCATGGACATCCAGGCCCAGGCGAATGCGAGGGGTGGCAGGAAATAACGGCCCTGTAGGCCCTGCACGATGGTGGCGTCGACCGAGGTCCACTGCACGTACAACGGCAATGCGATCATCACCACAGCCCCGGCCACCATCACCAACGCGGCCGGCGCCACCCGTGGCCAGCGCAGCGCATCGGGCCGGTTGCCGGCGAGAAACAGGGCCGCGACCAGGGCATAGCCCGCAAGCGGGTATGCCCACGCCGATAACGGCACGTCGATCCACCCGAGGATCCCCACCATCATCCGGTACAGATGCGCGCCATGCTCGCCGGTGAGCGTGTTCCACAACAGTCCAAGGAACGTGTCGGGATCGTGCAGAAGCTGACGGATGTTGCTTGCCGGGTCAACGCCGGCGCGCGCAATGCCATCGGCGTCGGCCATCGCGATCAACGCCAGGTGCAACGCCCATGGCAGCGCTACGAAGCACCCCAGCCCGCGCAGGAAAGACAGGCCTGATTGCCGGAACGCTTCGCGGCAGAACAGCAGGCTCGCCAATACCCAGGCCGCGCCGGGCTTGAGCAGGCCGATGGCGATGGCCAGCCCCCACAGCACCGGCAGGATCCGCCGCAGCGGCACGCGCCCGGCCGCCAGCCCCGAGGTCAGCCCTGTCCAGGCGATGGTCAAGGCGATAACCAGCGAATCGGCCGATACCGAGGCCAACTGGGCCAGTGACATGGGCAGCAGGGCGACGAAGGCCAGTGCCCATTTGGCGCGGCCGGCCAATGCGATCCCGAGCCCTACAAGGAGCGACGCCAACAGCAGGTTCAGCAGGCGCGCCGAATACAGGAATGTACCAAAAGAGCCGCTCATGGCGCAGGTGCTGCTGAAAGCGACGGCGGCAACCGCGTAATGATGCGGGAAGTAGGGATCCGCGCCGCCGGTCGGCGGCGCGCTGGTCGGCGCACAAGCAAGGGGTTGTGCTAATTGCCGCTCCAGCTGCGCCTTGCTGAATGGCTGCTTGTTTCCCAGATAACCTGAGAACGGGCCGTACATCGCCGACAAATCCGGGAAGCGCTGCCCGTCATGCCAACCGAACGGTGTGCCCTGGCCGATCCGGACGATCTTGGCCAGATGCGCGCGCTCATCGGGGACAGCCCCCGGCGGCGTGCGCACCGCGTACAGGCTGCCGAATACCAACAGCAACGCCATGCACAGCCAGTGCGCATTGCCATCAAGGCGCTCCAGCCAGGCCAGGCGCGCGTACCGTCTGAGCGGGGCGAGGTAGATCCAGCGCAGGACGACCAGCAGGAGCAGCAGCCACAGACCAGTGGCATACATGACGGCCTGATGGAGACCTTGCCACCGCAGGGCCGTCGCCAGCGCCGCCTCCATTGCCGGACTGGCCCCCAGTACGAGCTGCGGGTCGGCCGCGTCCGCGGTAGAGGACAGTACTCGGCACGGCCCCGCCTCCACCAGTTCAAGATCGTGCCTCGCGCCCGACACATAGGCATGATTCTCGCCCGCCACCCGCAATACCACGTCGCACAGCAAACGTCGCCGCCATTGGGCGGATCGACGCGCAGCCGCGTCAGCTGCATTCCCGTCCGCGCCAGCCGCACCTCCTGCCGCTGTCCGACGACCACGGGATACCATTCGGACATAACTTCGCTGAAGTCGCCGTCCTCGTCGAAGAAGACCTGGAGTTGGCCGGAGACCGTGGACTGGACCGTAAAACTCAGCCTCGCTTGGGACCGGTCCTGGGAAAGCCAGAGCGCCCCGGCCAGGAATAAGCCAAATGTGACGATCGCCAGTACGCCTAGCTTGCCCGGTTTCCACAACAGTCTGCTCGGCTTGCCAACCGCCATTTCCATGGCCTTCACCCTCCTTCAACTATGACGAACACCCAGCGCCGCATCAGCATGAAGCTGAGCATTGCCAGCACGATCTCGATGCAGACCTTCATCCTCCAGGCGGCCGGGATACCCGCCATACTTCCGGTCAAGACAACCGCGCCAGTGCTGAGCAGCGTCAGCGACACCCACAGCAGCACATAGCGCAGCAACTGCTGCCGCGTCAGCCGCGGTTGCCGGAAGGTCAGCTTGCCGTTCAGCAGGAATCCCAGCATCGCGGCTGTGAAGCGCGTGAACAGATTGGTCCAGAACGCCGGCATCCCCCAGTAAGTAAGAAGGATGAACAGGCCGGCGTCGAACGCAAACTGCAATCCACCCACCGCCAGAAACAACGCGATACGCACCAATTCCGTATGGGCTGGCAACCATCGCGGCGCTCCTGCACGCACCGTCACGTGTCCGTGGTCCCGTCGGCGGCTCCACAGCCCGGTTCGTCGAGCAGCCGGGAAGACAGCGGCGATTTCGGCACAGACGCGATGTCATAGGAGAGAAAGGCCAGCAGCAGCTGCAGGCCGACGAGGACAGGCATGGCCGCCAGCATCACCGTGCCAGCCGTGGTCGGCACACCGCTGGTAATACCTTGCCACCATTCGATGGCGCCAAAGCACACGCCAAAGGACAGCAAGACCAGGCCTGCCACCAGCTCAAACGAGGCGATCGACAGATCGCGCAGGAAATAGTTATAGAAGATTCGCTTGCCGAAATTGCGCACGTGCTTGACCAGGAATTCGCCAAGCACCCGGCTGATCTTCAGATTGCTGACCTCATCGGCATACTTGGCGTCCATAGGCACGTCAACGATCACCGCACGGAATGTACCAAGGCGGAACATCATGTCGGTCTCGAAGAAATAGCGCTTGCTGATCCGGTCCATAGGCAGCAGCTTGGCCACCTTTGCCGAGATGGCGGTGTATCCATTGGTCGGGTCGAACACATCCCAATAGCCGCTGGAGAACTTGGCCATGAAGGAAAGTCCTGCATTTCCCACCAGCCGCAGTATCGGCATCTGCCCGATCTGGCTCAGGTCATAAAAGCGGTTGCCCTTGGTGTAATCGGCCAGTCCTTCGGCAATGGGCCTGACGAATCGGGGCAGCAGCCCCGGATCCATCTGCCCATCGCCATCGATCTTGACGATGATGTCCATGCCCGATTCGATGGCGCGTTGATACCCGGTCAGCACCGCCCCGCCGACGCCCTGGTTTACTTCATGGGTGAGCACCACCACCCGCGGATCGCGACACTGCGCCGTCACCAGCGCGCCGGATCCATCCGGACATGCATCGTCGACCACGATGACCTGCTGGACCATCGGACCGATCGAGGCGATGACGTCGAGGATATGGCGGGATACCCGGTAGCTCGGGATGACGACAGCGATCCGGGGTTCCATTCGGCGCATGTGTCAGGACTCCAGTAAGAAAGGCTGTGACAGGGAAAGGTTGGGGTTGTAGGCGGGATCACGACGCAGGACGCCTTCCCACCGTTCACGCATGAAGGCGACTTCCGACATGAACCTGGCCTGCTTCACCGGATTGTCCTCCAGGCCACGCGACGCCGATTCGTGGTGATACAACTCGGCGAACGGCGTCCACAGGTTGCGGTATCCCTTCTCGCGGATGCGCAGGCACAGATCGACGTCGTTGAAGGCCACGCGCAAGCGCTCGTCAAGACCGCCGACTTCGTCATAAACCGAGCGGCGCACAAGCAGACAAGCGGCGGTCACGGCGGACAACTCCTGCGTGAGCAGCATGCGCCAAAGTAACCTTGGCTACCGCGTGGATGGCGGCTGCCGACATGGCCGGCCACGCCACAGAGGCCAACAAGCACCCCGGCATGCTGGATCGTATCGTCGGGGTAATAGAGCATCGCGCCCACCGCGCCGACGTCGGGCCGCATCGCATGGACGACCATCTCCTCCATCCAGTCGGGGGAGATCACTTCGATATCGTTGTTGACCAGGCCGATGACCTCGCCGCGCGACTGGGCCACGGCGAAATTGTTGATCGCCGAGTAATTGAACTCGCCCGGATACGGCAGCACACGCACGTTGGCGAGTCTGGAAATACGATCGAAATAGTCCAGCGTCTCGGGCTCGACCGAACCGTTGTCCACCACCAGGATCTCGTAATCCGGATAGGTGCTGCGCTCGAGAATGCTGTCCACGCACATGCGCAGCAGATCCACGCGATCACGGGTGGGGATCACCAGACTCACCTTGGGCGCCGGCACCGGCAGGGAGCGTTTCACCCGCATCATGCTGGCCGGGAGAATGCTCACCTCGCTCGGCTGCCCGATGCGCTCCAAGTGTTCTTCCACCGCACGACGGCCAGCCACCACCGCGTAGTTCTTCTCGCCTGCGGCCAGTGCGGTCGACCCCTGGATCGCCCGCCAGTGGTACAGGACGCGCGGGATGTGCACGATCTGTCCGGGCTTGATGCGCTCGACACAGCGCAATGCCAGGTCCCAGTCCTGCGAGCCTTCCAGCCCCTTGCGGAAGCCACCCAGCTCGCGCACCAGCGGCAACGAGTAGACGCCAAGGTGCGAGATGCAGTTCTGCCCCAGGAACAGGTCGTAGTTCCAGTCCGGCTTGAAATAGGGGTCAAAGCGAATACCCGCCTCGTCGATCTTGTCCTCGTCGCTGTAGACCAGGCGGGCATCCGGAGTACGGCACACCGCTTCGGCGACCAGCAGCAACGCCTCCGGGTGCAGCTCGTCGTCATGGTCGAGCAGCGCCATATATTCGCCCGTGGCAATCTCCAGCGCCGAATTGGAGGATTCGGAGATATGACCGTTCTTCTCGCGGTAGACGACCTTGATCCGCGGATCGCGGCGCTGGTACTCCTCCAGCACCGTGCGCACGTGCGGCGACGGCGACGCATCGTCGGCGATGCAGAATTCCCAGTATGGATAATGCTGCGCGACCACACTATCCAGCGCCCGCCGCAGCCAGCGCTCCGGCGCCTCGTAAACCGGCATCACCACCGACAGCAACGGCCGCCGCGGCAAGACGGCAAGACGCGCCTGCACATCAGCCACATTCAGCATCGGCTCGTTTCTCGCGATCCATCGGGCGTAGTCACTGGACGGCGCTGTCTGCAACGCCTGGTAGTCGTGTAAACCCTGCTTGAGCGAGGCCCAGGGCCCCGCCTTGGCGCCGGTGGCCGCCAGCCGCGCCGCCAGC
>NZ_BAZI01000049.1 GCF_001310775.1 Stenotrophomonas pictorum JCM 9942 | reverse complement strand
GGCGACCGGCAGTTTGTCCGGCAACTGCCCGCCGGGCAGTTGCAGCGAGGCGATGACATCGCCCGTTGCCGGGCCGGATACCTCGGGGACGACGGAAGGCGGCAGCGGCGCAGCCGCCAGTGCCATTACCAGCAGCGCTCCGGCCCATACCAGCCGGCGCCGCATGAAGACGGCGCCGAAAACAACAGCCATGTGGCTAAGGCGAAGCACGGAGTGGGGGCGGGCGCGGAATCATCGCGAACTGCGACAGATGCGCATCTTATTGAGAATTGTTTGCGTTTGCAATCCGTTTGACCGCGCGCCCGGTCTTGCGCCACCCAAGACAACGATCGGCGAAAAGCGTGCCCGCGCGTCAGTCGCGGTCGTCGCGCGACCAGATGCCGCCGTGTTCGCGCTTGACCGGGAATTTCGGCACCGGGGTGTAGGCCGGGGCGCACAGCGCGCGACCGTCGCGGATGTCGAACCGGGCGCCATGCAGCACACACTCGATGCTGCCCTCGGTCGTATCGATGCAGCCCGAAGACAGTTCGAATTCTTCATGGGTGCACTGGTCTTCCAGCGCGAACAGCTCGCCATCCAGGTTGAACACGACAATGGGTGCGCCGGTGACTTCGTCGAAGGCGGTCTTCATTTCGCCCGGCAGCAGCTCTTCGCTGGCGCAGATGAAGGTCCAGGTCTGGCTCATGCCGCAGCTCCCAGGGGCTTTTCCAAGATTTCGAATTGCAGGTCGTCCCGCTTGGGGATGCCGAAACGTTCATCGCCGTAAGGGAACGGCTTCTTGATGCCGGTGCGCGCGTAACCCCGGCGTTCGTAGAAGGCGATCAGCTCGTCACGGCAGTCGATCACCGTCATCTGCATGGTCGGCAGATGCCATTGTCCGGCCACAAAGTGTTCGGCGTGCTGCATGAGCTGTTTGCCCACGCCGCCGCCCTGTGCCTGCGGGCTGACGGCGAACATGCCGAAGTAGCCATGCCCCTCCTCGTCGGCGATATGACAGCAGGCCTGCAGTACACCGTCACGCTCGGCCAGCAGGATCACGCTGCGCGGGCGTTGGATGTCGGCGGCGATACCGGCCGCGTCCACCCGCTGGCCGTCCAGCAGATCGGCTTCGGTGGTCCAGCCTGCACGCGAGGCATCGCCGCGATAGGCCGAGGTGACCAGTTCGATCAGGTCAGGAATATCGGCCGCAGTGGCCGTGCGGAAAGTGAGTGCGTTCATGCCCCCATTCTAACGGCCGAGCTGCGCGAGCGGGTTGCGCAGGCGGGTTGCGCGGAGCTGTATCGCGCGGGCTTTACCTGCGCAGCGGCGGTTTCAGCCCAGCAGGGTGCGGACCTTCTTCAGCGCGGCCATGAATGCCTCGATTTCCTCGTGCGTGTTGTAGAACGCAAGCGACGCGCGGCACGTGGCGGCGACACCAAAGTACTGCAGCAGCGGATGCGCACAGTGCTGGCCCGAACGCACTGCCACGCCCTGCAGGTCGAGCAGTGTGGCCAGATCGTGCGCATGCGCGCCTTCGATCTGGAAGGACACCACGGCGGCCTTGCGTGGCGCGGTACCGAAGATGCGCACGCCTTCGATCCGTTGCAGCTCTTCGGTGAAATGGGCCAGCAACTCCTGCTCGCGCGCATCGATATGCGCGCGACCCAGGGTCTCCAGGTAATCCACGGCGACACCCAGGCCGACGAAGCCGGCGATGTTCGGCGTGCCGGCCTCGAACTTCTGCGGGCCGTCGTTGAACACGGTGCCCTCGAAGCTGACTTCCTTGATCATCTCACCGCCACCCAGGAATGGCGGCATTTCCTGCAGCAGCTCGCGGCGCGCCCACAGCGCACCGGTTCCGGTCGGGCCGCACATCTTGTGGCCGGTGATCGCGTAGAAGTCGCAACCGATGGCCGCCACATCCACCGGCATGTGCGGTGCGGCCTGCGAGCCGTCCACCACGGTGACGATGCCGCGCTTGCGGGCTTCTCGGCAGATCTCACGGACCGGGTTGATTGTGCCCAGCACGTTGGAGACATGCGTTACCGCCAGCAGCTTCACTTCCGGGGTCATCGCCGTATGCAACGCATCCAGGTCGAGGCTGCCGTCGGGACTGATCTCGGCCACGCGGATGCTGGCGCCGGTGCGTTGTGCGATCAGCTGCCACGGCACGATGTTGGCGTGGTGCTCCATGCGCGAGACCAGGATCACGTCGCCCGTCTTCAACCGTGGCAATGCCCACGAATAGGCGACCAGGTTGATCGCGAAGGTGGTGCCACTGCACAGCACCAGCTCGTCGATACGGACATTGAGGAAGCGCGCCAGTTTGCTGCGCGCGCCTTCATAGGCTTCGGTCGCCTCGCTGCCCAGCGCATGCACGGCACGGCTGACGTTGGCGTTGTAGCGGCGGTAGAACTCGTCCACCGCGCCGATCACCGACAGCGGCTTCTGCGCGGTGTTGGCGTTGTCGAAATACACCAGCGGCTTGCCATTGACCTCGCGCATCAACAGCGGAAAGTCACTGCGCACACGTTCCCAGTCGGGAGCGCTGGCCGGTGGGTGGATCGGACGCGGGGAAGAGAGGTTCATGCCATGCCAGCCTGTTGCAATGCCTGGTCCAGATGGCGGGCCAGCTTTTCGGTGAGAGCGCCTTCCACCGCAGCCAGCGGCTCGTGGCAGAACGCGGCGCTGAGCATGGCGCGCGCCTGTTCGGCCGGCACGCCGCGCGAGCGCAGGTAGAACAGCGCGTTGGCATCGAGTTGACCCACGGTGGCGCCGTGCGCGGCCTTGACCTCGTCGGCATCGATCACCAGCGTCGGCTGGGTATCTATTTCGGCATCGGCCGAGAGCAGCAGGTTCTTGTTGGAGAGGTTGGCGTCGGTGCCATCGGCGCCCTCGCGGATGTTGATGCCACCGTGGAACACCACGCGGCTGCGGTTGGCGGCCACGCCACGCCAGACCAGCTCGGCGCGGGTGTCCTTGGCGATGTGCTCGATACCCAGGCGGGTATCGATGTGGCGACGACCGGTGCCCAGCAGCACGCCGTTGGCGGTCAACCTGGCGTTGTTACCCTCCAGCCGAACGTTGAGCTCATGCCGGCTCAGCGCGGCGCCCAGCTCCAGATCGATGCGGCGGTACTGCGCATCGCGGGCCAACACGGCGTCGGTACGCAACAGCGATGTCGCGCGCGCGCTGTCGGCCTGTACGCGGGCATGCGAGAGCACCGCATCCTGGGCGATGTGGACATGCACCAAGGTGTTGTCCAGGTGCGCGCTGTCACCGCTCTGCAGGTGGTGCTCGACCAGACCGAACACGGCACCCCGGCGCAGTTCGATCAGATGGCGGTGGTGCCAGGCGTGATCGTTGCCATCTGCCGCGCTGACGAAAACCAGGTGCAGCGGTGTCTTGCTGGTGATGCCGTCGGCCACCTGTACCAGTACGCCTTCATCGGCCAGTGCGGCATTGAGCTGGGCGAACACTTCATCGGCGCGCTCGAAGCGGCGGCCGAGGAAGCGCAGGGCTTCGGGCTCTTCGTCCTGCACCGCGGACAAAGTACGCACCTGCACGCCGGCATCCAATGCCGACAGATCGCTCAGCGCAGCGCTGTGGCGGCCATTGACGAACACCAGCCGCGGTGCCGGGATATCGGCCAGCAGCGCGGCATCGATGGACGGCGCCTGCAGCGGTGCGGCGCTGAACGTGCGACGCTCGAGCTGGCGCAGCGAAGTGTACTTCCAGGCTTCGTTGCGGGCAGCGGGCAGACCGGTCTGCAGGGCAGCGTCGAGCACCTCGCGGCGCGCGTCGCTGCCACAGAAGCCGGCGGCCATTGAATCCAGCAGGACGCTCATTACTTGGCCGCCTCGCGGACCACGCGGTCCTTCAGGAAATCATAGCCGTGCGCTTCAAGCTCCAGCGCCAGTTCCGGACCGCCGCTCTTGACGATGCGGCCCTCGCTCAGCACGTGCACGAAGTCCGGCTTGATGTAGTCCAGCAGGCGCTGGTAGTGGGTGATCACCACGAACGAGCGCTCCGGGCTGCGCAGCGCATTGACGCCGTCGGCCACGCTCTTCAGGGCATCGATGTCCAGGCCCGAATCGGTTTCATCCAGGATCGCCAGCTTCGGCTCGAGCACGGCCAGCTGGAAGATCTCGTTGCGTTTTTTCTCGCCGCCGGAGAAGCCTTCGTTGACACCGCGGTGCAGCAGTTCGTCCTTCAGATGCAGCACGGCCAGCTTCTGCCGGACCAGCTTGAGGAACTGCATCGAATCCAGCTCTTCCTCGCCCCGGGCCTTGCGCTGGGCATTGAGTGCGGCGCGCAGGAAGTAGGTGTTGTTGACGCCGGGGATTTCCACCGGGTACTGGAAGGCCAGGAACAGGCCGGCGGCGGCGCGCGCTTCCGGTTCCAGCTCCAGCAGGTCGGCGCCTTCGAACTGCACGTCGCCTTCGGTCACTTCATAGCCGTCGCGGCCGGACAGCACGTTGCCCAGTGTGGACTTGCCGGCGCCGTTGGGGCCCATGATGGCGTGCACCTCACCGGGTTTCACTTCCAGCGACAGACCCTTGAGGATTTCCTTGCCGGCGATGCGGGCGTGCAGGTTTTCGATCTTCAGCATGAGGGGGTGTTCTTCAGTATGTAGGTGCGGGGCGATCAGAGCTCGCCTTCGGCGCGATCGAGGAAGGTGGCGCGCAGCCACCGGGTGCGCTGGCGGGTGAGCTCGGCCTTGTTTGCGGCGTGCAGCATCGGGTACATCGAGCCGTACAGGACGCGTGGGTTCTCGTTCTTGCCCACCGGGTAACGCGCTTCGATATCGGCGTCACGCAGCGCAATCCACAGGCGCTGGGCAGCGCGCAGTTTTTCGACGGCGACCGGTTGACCCTTCAGTTCCTGCATCACCTGCCGGTACACGGCGTTGAGCTCGGCATCGGCGGCGTCGGCTTCGGCGGCCACGCACTCGTTGAGGTCCAGCTGGGTGTCGGCGTCGTCGCAAGCACCGTCCAGCGCCATGGCGGAAGCGGTGAACGGCAGCAGGGCCAGTAAAAGCAGCGTCAGGCGGCTCATCCGACCGATCCTTCCAGCGAGACTTCCAGCAATTTCTTGGCTTCCACGGCGAACTCCATGGGCAACTCCCGGAATACCTGTTTGCAGAAACCGTCCACGATCATCGACACCGCGTTTTCCTGGTCGATGCCACGCGCCCGGCAATAGAACAGCTGGTCGTCGGAGATCTTGGAGGTGGTGGCCTCGTGCTCGACGGTGGCGCTGGGGTTCTTCACCTCGATGTAGGGGAAGGTGTGGGCGCCACACTTCTTGCCGATCAGCAGCGAGTCGCACTGGGTGTAGTTGCGCGCGCCTTCGGCACCGGCGGCGACCTTGACCAGGCCACGGTAGGTGTTCTGGCCACGGCCGGCGCTGATGCCCTTGGAGATGATCTTGCTCTTGGTGCGCTTGCCGACGTGGATCATCTTGGTGCCGGTATCGGCCTGCTGGCGGTGGTGGGTCAGCGCCACCGAGTGGAATTCACCCACCGAGTCGTCGCCCAGCAGCACGCAGGACGGGTACTTCCAGGTGATGGCCGAGCCGGTTTCCACCTGGGTCCAGGTCACCTTGGAGCGCGCGCCACGGCATTCGGCACGCTTGGTGACGAAGTTGTAGATGCCGCCGACGCCGTTCTCGTCGCCCGGGTACCAGTTCTGTACGGTCGAATACTTGATCTCGGCATCTTCCAGCGCCACCAGCTCGACCACCGCGGCGTGCAGCTGGTTCTCATCGCGCATCGGCGCCGTGCAGCCTTCCAGGTAGGACACGTAGGCGCGGTCCTCGCAGATGATCAGGGTGCGCTCGAACTGGCCGGTGTTGCTGGCGTTGATGCGGAAATAGGTGCTCAGCTCCATCGGGCTGCGCACGCCTTCCGGAACGAACACGAAGCTGCCGTCGGAGAACACCGCCGAGTTGAGCGCGGCAAAGTAGTTGTCGCCGACCGGCACTACCGTGCCCAGGTATTTTTTCACCAGCTCCGGGTAGTCACGGATGGCTTCGGAGATCGAGCAGAAGATCACGCCCTTCTCGGCCAGCTCCTTGCGGAAGGTGGTGCCCACCGAGACCGAGTCGAACACCGCATCCACCGCCACGCCGGCCAGTTTGGCGCGTTCGTGCAGCGGCACGCCAAGCTTGTCGTAGGTGTCCAGCAGTTCCTTGGGCACCTCGTCCAGCGACTTGTACTTCGGGCCCTTGGGCGCGGAGTAGTAGCTCAGCGCCTGCAGGTCGATCGGGCCGATCTGCAGCTTGGCCCAATCCGGCTGCTGCATGGTCAGGAAGTGGCGGTAGGCTTCCAGGCGCCACTGGGTCATCCACTCCGGCTCTTCCTTCTTGGCCGACAGGGCACGGATCACGTCCTCGTTCAGACCCGGCAGGAACGAATCGGATTCGATGTCGGTGACGAAGCCGGCCTCGTACTTGCGGCCGAGCTGCTCGTGGATTTCACGGTTGGGAGTGTCGGCAGTGCCGATGGTTTCAATGGTTTCGGTGGCCATGAGGGCTGCCTACGGTTGTTCAGGAGACGACGTCGACGGCGATGCGGCGACGGTCGGCAAGCGGTAAGGGATGCAGCATCTGCGCCAGGGTGACGCCGCGCAGCGCGTCGGCGACCACGTCGTTGATCAGTCGCCAGTTCGAGCGCACGCCGCACTGTTCGGCGATGCCGCACTGGCTCTGGTGCTGGCTGCACTCGGTGATGGCCAGCGGGCCTTCCATCGCCTCGACGATCTCGATCAGCGTGATCTGATCTGCAGGTCGGGTCAGCCGGTAGCCGCCGCGCACGCCGCGCAGGCCTTCCACCAGCCCGGCCTGGGCCAGCGGTTTGAGCAGCTTGCTGACGGTTGGCGATTCCAGCCCGGCCGCATCGGCCAGCTCGGTCGCGCTCAGCACTTCGGCCGGCTGTGCGGCGAGCACAGTCAGCACGACGGTGGCGTAATCGGTGAGCTTGGTGACGCGGAGCATCGTGGCGGGAGATCCAGCGGGGAAAATGCAATGTGGACCAAAATTGTACGCTTTGCGGGCGCTGCCTCCAAGTTTTGCCGTTCAGCTACGGCGCGAGGCTGTGGCGGCGGCGGTGCTTGGTAGAAGCGCCCGCATGGGCGAGAATCCCGGTTCCCATCGATGATTCCGGCCGCCTACATGCCCAAGAAGATCCAAGCGCGCAAATCCTCCATTCACGCAATGGCGTTTTCGCCGTGGCCGAACTCAAGAAGGGCGAGCGGGTGATCGAGTACAAGGGCAAGCGCCGGACCCATGAGGAAGTCGATGCCGATGACACCGGCGACGTGGAAAGCGGCCATACCTTCCTGTTCACGCTCAACGAGGTCTATGTCATCGATGCCAACCACGGTGGCAACGATGCGCGCTGGATCAACCACAGCTGCGAGCCGAACTGCGAGGCGGTTATCCAGGAAACCGGCAGCGATGACCCGGCCGACGAGAAAGTGTTCATCGAGGCGATCCGCAACATCAAGCCGGGTGAGGAGCTGACCTACAACTACGGCATCACCCTGTCCGAACGCCATACCCCGCGTCTGAAGAAGATCTGGGAATGCCGCTGCGGCTCGAAGAAGTGCACCGGGACGATGCTGCAGCCCAAGCGCTGATCCGCGTTTCCAGCCGTTAAAGAAAAGGCCGCATCGCGGCCTTTTTCTGTTCCAGCACTGGTCGGCCTCAGTTGCCCAGCAGCCCGGATGGCACCAGGCTGCCCAGATTCTGGTTGAAGTCCACCGCGATGCGACCGTTCTGGATGCCGACCGATTTGACCTGCAGCGCGCCCATCACCTTGGCGATGGCCGGGTCGATCTTGTAGATCGGCTCGCGGCGCGCGTAGTCGGCCAGCCAGCTGTTGAGCAGGCTGCGGGTACTGGCATCCAGTTCGGCGCCGGCCATGGCCGGGCGGAAATCGTCCACCGTCGGCTGCTCCAGGTGGAAGCCCTGGGTCTGTGCGTTGTAGCGCAGCCCGCTGCTGATGCGGACATTGCCTACCGGCATGCGCGCGCTGCCGGCGGCGGCCATGCCCAGGTCGAACTGCAGGTCCAGACGGTTGCCGGCCGGCAGCGTCAGCCGTGGCTGGCTGACATCCAGGGCCAGCAGGCCGCCCAGCGCTTTCTGGGTGCGCGGGAAGCTGCCGTCCAGATACTGCTGCACGTCACTGGCACCAACGGTGAGCTGGTGTCCCTTCACCTGCGGCGCGGCGTGGGCGGTGGCCGCCATGACGAGGCAGGCGATGGCGGGAAAAAGCAGGGCGCGATAGCGCATGGGGAGCTCGCAACAGGATGTCCGGACCGCCACGATAACCGCTGCAGGTGAACTCGCAATTAGCGGACGATGCGCGATCCGGTCCGGCATCGGTCGTGATGCCGCCCATGAACACCTTCAACACATGGCCACATCCGAGCCGGACGTAGGTCCGGCGTTACCGCGTCGCGTGCAGTTGCGCCAGTTTGGCCAGCAGTGCGTCCAGCTCCGGATGCAGCGCCGACAGCACGTTGTCACCCTGACGGGCGATGCCAGCCAGATTCTCCAACAGGCCGGTAGCCACCACCACGCTGGCTACTTCATTGCACGACAGCTGGCGCTGGCTTTGTGCCGCCTCCAGCTGATGCATCCAGTTCTGTGGACTGCGCTGTTCGAATTCGATGGTGCATCGTCCACTGCACTGCAGGCCATCGGATTCGATCGGCGTGACGGTGATGCGGTAGCGGTGCATGCGACTGGACATGGCGGGAATCAGGGCGGACAGGGAGGAGCCCCACCATAGGCCGCTGGCGGTACAGGGGCGAGGGCCGGGGTCACGACGCTGTGTTCCAACTGGACGGGCCGGAAGTTCATGAATGTCATCAGGCCCGTGGCAACGGAAAAAAAAACGGGACGGCAATGCCGTCCCGTCCGTTTCGCCACAAGGGGCGCGCTGATCAGAGCGCGGCGTCCTTGAGCTTCTTGAGCGGACGCACCTTCAGCTTGGTGGTGGCCGGCTTGGCGGCGAACCACTGCTCTTCCTTGGTGAACGGGTTGATGCCCTTGCGCTTGGGCTTGGCCGGCACGCTGACGGTGCTGATCTTCAGCAGGCCCGGCAGGGTGAAGCTGCCTGCGCCCTTCTTGTTGACCGATGCGGCGACCGCGCCTTCCAGCGCAGCGAACACGGCACGGACGTCCTTGGCGGCGAGGCTGGTGGTCTCGGCGATGTGGGCAACCAGACCGGACTTGGTCAGGGCTTCCTTGATCGGCTTCGGTGCAACCGGCTTGGCTGCGGCCTTGGTGGCGACTTTCTTCACTGCCTTTTTCGGGGCAGCTTTCTTAGCGGTCTTTGCCATGATTTCCTGTTCCGTGAACGGTTGGTTGTTGGTCATGCCGACCCCGTCGGCAAGCGAAATGTAGGGCATGAATCCGGTGCCGCCAATAGGCAAACCCGCAAAAAGCCATAAAAAACGCGGCAATCCGCAGTTGCCGCGTTGCGATTTGCCGATTTCCACCGGTGCTGCGCTGCCCTCGCGCCGGCTCAGTCCTCGTCGGGATGCGGCTGGTGGCTGGCCATCAGCCGCTGCTGGACGGGTGCCGGCACCGGTTCGTAGTGGCTGAAATCCAGCGAATAGCGGCCACGACCGGCAGTCACGGACTTGAGCTCGGCCGCATAGCCTTCCAGCTCGGACAGCGGCACCTGCGCATGGATGACGATCTCCCCGGCGCTGGAATCGGTGCCATTGATACGTGCGCGCTTGGCCGCCAGGCTGCCGGTGATATCGCCGGCCTGCGCTTCGGGCGCCACCACTTCCAGCGAAACCACCGGTTCAAGCACCTGCGGTGCGGCCTTGCCGATCGCATCGAGGAAGGCCTTGCGCGCGGCGGTGACGAAGGCGATCTCCTTGCTGTCGACCGGGTGGTGGCGGCCGTCATGCACGGTGACGCGCAGGTCCTGCAGCGGGAAGCCAGCCACTGCACCGCTCTCCAGCACCTGGCGCACGCCTTTCTCCACCGCCGGCATGAACTGCCCGGGAATGGTGCCGCCTTTGACCTCGTCGACGAACTCGAAGCCGCTGCCGCGCGGCAACGGCGCGATGCGCAGCGACACCTCGCCGAACTGGCCGGCGCCGCCGGTCTGCTTCTTGTGACGGTGATGACCTTCGGCAGGCGCACCGATGGTCTCGCGATAGGCGATGCGCGGCGGCCGGGTGGTCACTTCCACGCCATGCCGGTCGCGCAGACGCTCCAGCACGATCCGCAGATGCAGATCGGAGAGCCCGCGCACCACCGTCTCATGGGTTTCCCCGGCCTGTTCGATCTGCAGCGCCGGATCCTCCTGTGCCAGCCGTTCCAGCGCCACGGTGAGCTTCTGCTCCTGGCCGCGACTGGCAGGCGCGATTGCCAGGCCGAACATCGCTTTGGGAAAGCTGATGGGGCGCAGTTGCGGCAGCGGCTGGTCATGCAGGTCGTGTAGCAGCGCGCCGTAATGCAGCTCATCGACCTTGGCGACGGCGGCAATTTCGCCGGCCACCACTGCGTCTATGGGCAGATGCTCCTTGCCAAGTACGCGGAACAGGTGGGCGATCTTGACCGGTTTGCGGCCATCGTCCACCCACAGGCTCATCTCGCGATGGATAGTGCCCTGGTAAAGGCGGAACACGCCCAGCTTGCCGACAAACGGATCGTTGATGATGCGGAACACGCTGGCCACCACCGGAGCCGTCGGGTCGGCCTGCACCTGCGGCATCTCACCGCCGTCGGCGCTGACGAACAGCGGTGGATTGCCTTCGCCCGGGTCGGGGAACAGCCTGCCGGCGATGTCCAGCAGGGCCTGCAATCCGGTGCCTTCGCGCGCGGAAACGAAGCACACCGGCACCAGGTGGCCCTCGCGCAGGCACTGTTCGAAGGCGTTGTGCAGCTCGTCGCCGGACAGCCCGGCTTCGCCCAGGTCCAGATAGTGCTCCATCACCGTTTCATTGATCTCCACCACCTGGTCGAGGATGCGCTGATGCCATGCGGCGACCGGCCCGGCATCGCTGTCGCCGTCCTGCTGGAGGAAACAGTCCAGCACGCTGCGACCGCCATCGGCGGGCAGATTCAGCGGCAATACCTGCGGGCCGAATTCCTCGCGCAGCGCATGCAGAAGCTGCGCGCAATCCACGCCGTCCTGGTCGATCTTGTTGACCACGATGACCCGGCACAGGTCGCGCTCCTGGGCCCGGTGCATCAGCCGGCGGGTACCGAACTCGATGCCGCGGGTGGCATCCACGACGATCGCGGCGGTCTCCACCACGGCCAGCGCGGAGAGTGTGGCGCCGCGGAACTCGGGATACCCGGGCGTGTCGATCAGGTTCAGGCGCAGCTCCGGCAGGTCGATGCTGGCCAGTGCGCTGTCGATCGAGTGGCCGCGCTGCTTCTCGATGGGGTCATGGTCGGACACCGTGGTGCCACGTTCGATGCTGCCCGCCGTCTTCACGGTGCCGCCGGCATGCAGCAGGGCTTCGAACAGGGTGGTTTTGCCGGCGCCGGGATGGCCTGCCAGGGCCACATTGCGGATCTGTTGTGTGCGGTAGGACATGGGCCGTTCCTCCAAAAGACTGGATCGAAGGGCGTCATGGCTGTCCGTGCGCAGCGACCCGGGAGCGGTGTGCTCGCAGGGCGGTCATGGCGGGAAGGGCAATGTAGCGCGGTCGTGGTGAGCCGCACGTTGCGACGCACAAGCCCGTAACGGACCGTGCCCTATGGTGGGGGCCCAATCAAACGCAGGAGTGTTGCAATGGGTATTTCGCGTCATGCCACCGCGCACTGAGGGTGATCTCAAGAGCGGCAAAGGTCAGCTGAGCACGCCGCAGAGCGGATTGATGGACCACACCCGGTATGCCTTCAACAGCCGCTTTGGCGATGAAAAAGGCACCAATCCGGAAGAGCTGATTGCCGCCGCGCATGCCGGCTGCTTCACCATGGCGCTGTCGGCCAAGCTCGGTGAAGCCGGCTTTCCGCCGACCTCGCTGGATACCCGCGCCGATGTCGATCTGTCGATGGAAGGCGGACCGCAGCTGTCGCAGATCCGCCTGAAAGTGAAAGCCGTGGTGCCCGGGATCGATGAGGCGCGGTTCCGCGCCCTGGCCGAGGATGCCAAGCAGAACTGTCCGGTTTCAAAGGCCTTGAGTGCGGTGCCGATCAGTCTGGAAACCGAGTTTTCCGCCTGACGGGAGGACTGGCCCGGTCCGCTTGCACGGCTGTCCGGGCCGGTTCAGGATCGGCTCACCCGATGCAGCCGAGCATCGCCGATCCCAACCCGAGTGGTCCTGCCATGTTCCGATCGCTGTCTTTCGCCGGTGTCCTGATCCTGGGGAGCGTGGCTGCTTTCGATGCTGCCGCCCAGCGCTACGACGATGGCCAGTACCGGCCCGATCCGGCCTATGACGACGGCCAGTACCGTACGGGCCGCTATCGCGATGGGAATGAACCCGCCTATGACTACGCGCGCGTGGTGCGCGTGGATCCGATCATCGTCGGTGGTGGGCAGGGGCGCGGCGAGCGCTGCTACGAGCGCAACGACGGTGGCTATGTCGGCGGCGGCAATGGCTATCGCAACGAGGGTTATCGCGATGACGGCTACCGCAACAACGGTTCCTACGATCGCGGCTACGACAACGGACAGTACCGGCAGGGCGGCGACACCGGCCGCCAGCTGGCCACGGTGATCGGCGGTCTGGCCGGCGCGGTGCTCGGCAGC
>NZ_BAZI01000048.1 GCF_001310775.1 Stenotrophomonas pictorum JCM 9942 | reverse complement strand
GACCAGCTCGGTTCATGGTCGCGGCGCGGGATTGACCAGGCAGCTGGCGCGCTTCTGCTGGAACACGTGATCCAGACAGGCCTGGTTGCAGGCGATGCAGGTGTTGATCGCCTCCGGCTTGCCGGCGCGGGCCTTGGCCGGCCATTGCGGATCGGCCAGCAGCGGCCGCGCCAGCGACACCATGTCGGCACCACCGCCGGCGAGGATGCCTTCGGCCACGTCCGGCATGTTGATACGGTTGGTGGCGATCAGCGGAATGCCCACGTGTGGCTTGAGCTTGGCGGTGACGCCGGCAAACGCGGCGCGCGGTACCGAGGTGGCGATGGTCGGGATGCGCGCCTCGTGCCAGCCGATACCGGAGTTGATCAGGGTCGCGCCAGCCGCTTCGATCGCCTTGGCCTGCTGCACGATCTCTTCCCAGTTGCTGCCGTCCTCGACCAGGTCCACCAGCGACAGCCGGTAGATGATGATGAAGTCCGGGCCGCAGGCCTCACGGATGCGACGCACGATCTCCACCGCAAAGCGCATGCGCTTGGTCGCGTCACCGCCCCAGACATCGCTGCGGCCGTTGGTGCGCGGGGCGATGAACTCGTTGATCAGATAGCCTTCCGAGCCCATCACCTCCACGCCGTCATAGCCCGCCTCGCGCGCGTACTTCGCAGCACGGGCGTAGTCGGCGATATGCCGTTCCACGCCACCGGACGACAGCGCGCGCGGCGTGAACGGATTGATCGGAGCCTTCAGTTTCGACGGTGCCACCTGCAACGGGTGGTAGCCGTAGCGGCCGGCATGCAGCAGCTGCAGGCAGATCTTCGCGCCATGCGTATGCACCGCCGTGGTCACCTGGCGGTGGCGGCCCACTTCCCATCGCCACGACAGCTTGCTGCCGAACGGCGCCAGCCAGCCCACCACATTCGGCGCGAACCCGCCGGTCACCAGCAGCGCCGCGCCACCGGCCGCGCGCTCGCCGAAATAGGCAGCCAGCTTGGGAAAATCGCGGGCATGGTCCTCCAGTCCGGTGTGCATCGAGCCCATCAGGATGCGGTTGCGCAGCCGGGTGAAGCCCAGGTCCAGAGGGGTGAACAGGTGTGGATAGGCGGTGTCGGTGGCGGGCGTCATGTGGGATACGCTTGCGTATGGAATGTGCCCATTCTTACTGCCAATCGGCCTGTTTCTCAATCGTTGCCAGCGCCGGGCGGCGTGGTGTGGTCAACGACCGTGGCATCTCCGGAAGAGTTTGCGCCGCCGGTGGGGCGGCCTCCGTACGCTCTGTCGATGGCGGGCAGGTGCTGACGCGGTTCGCATGGCTGTACGCCCCCGCGCGCATGCCGCTGCCACGGGAAGTACCGAAGCTGCCGGGTTGGCAGGGGCGGGCAGCCCGCAGGCACAAGGACCATTACCGGTACAGCCACCGCTGCCACGACACGCCATATGGCGGGGCAGGTGGCGCTGCGGGAAAGGGCATCTATGCCAGCCGGTGCTGGCCACACAGAGGCTGGGCCACGGACCTCATCGGGCCAGCGGGAGGTCGAGCGGGCGCCGTTGCCGGTCGAACAGCGGCAACGTGAGCCCGCACAGCGGGCCGATCAGCAACGCGAAGACCAGCGTGCCCCAGCCGATATTCCCGCCCAGCCATCCGCCGATGAGCAGCGCGGTGGCCTCAATCAGTGTGCGCACCTGCCAGATCGCCCGGCCGGTACGTGCGTGCAGGCCGGTCATCAGGCCGTCGCGGGGGCCGGGGCCGAAACGCGCTCCTATATAGAGACCGGTGGCGGTGGCCATCAGCACCAGCCCGGCGGCAAACACCAGCAGTTGCCACCCCAGTCCGTTCACGGTTGGCAGCACGGTCAATCCGAGTTGCGCGCTGGGGCCGATCATCAGCACGTTCAGCAGTGTGCCCAACCCGGGCTTCTGTCGCAGCGGCCACCACATCAGCAGTACAGCGGCGCCGATCAGATTGGTGGCCAGGCCGAACGACAGACCGCTGCGGACGGCAATGCCCTGGCCCAGTACATCCCACGGCGCAATACCGAGGTTGGCGCGGATCATCAGCGCCGACGCGATGCCGAACAGGAACAGCCCCAGCAACAGCTGCAGCAGGCGCTTGGTGAACGTCAGGGTGGGCATCGGATGACAGACGTGAGCGGCCCGCATTGCCGCGGGCCGGGTAAGGGCGACATGCACCGCCGTCGGGCCGGCGCATGCGGTGGTGGCGGTTCAGGGGCGCGGGATCAGTCCCAGCCCTCCAGGGCCAGTTTGCCGATGGTGCGGCCCGATTCCAGCAGCGCATGTGCCTCGCGCAGATTGGCCGCGGTGATCGGCCCCAGGCGCCGGGTCAAGGTCGTGCGCAACTCGCCGGCATCGATCAGGCTGGCCGCACGGGTGAGAATGCGGTGCTGCTCGACCATGTCGGCGGTGCGGAAGCGGGCGCGCGCGAACATGAATTCCCAGTGGATGCCGATGCACTTGGCCTTGTAGGGATCGCCGATGTGCAGCTCCCCCTTGGGTTCGACCACCAGGCCGACGTGACCTTGCGGCGCCAGCAACTGGCCGAGCTGTTGCCAGTAGTGGTCGGTGTCGGCCAGGTTGAGCGCGGCATCCACCTGTGCAATGCCCAGCGCCTGCAACTGCGGCGCCAACGGCTGGCGATGGTCGATCACATGATCGGCTCCCATCTGCCGGCACCAGCTGCGGGTTTCCTCGCGCGAGGCGGTGGCGATGACGGTGAAGCCGGCATGGCGGCCCAGCTGGATCGCCATCGAGCCGACACCACCGGCCCCACCGATGACCAGCAAGCTGCGGCCGCAATGGCGCTTGCCATCGAGCTGGAACGGCATGCGCTGGAACAGCAGCTCCCACGCGGTCAGTGTGGTCAGCGGCAGCGCGGCGGCTTCGGCGAAATCCAGCGTGGCGGGTTTGCGCCCGATCAGGCGCTCGTCCACCAGCTGCAGCTGGGCGTTGCAGCCCGGGCGGGTGACATCGCCGGCGTAGTAGACCTCGTCACCCGCTTCAAACGCGGTCGCCTCCGGTCCCACGGCCACCACAATGCCGGCCGCGTCGAACCCCAGCACCTTTGGCTGACGTTCTTCGCCGGGCCTGGGCGCGCGCAGCTTGGTATCGACGGGGTTGACCGAAACCGCCTGCACACTGACCAGCACATCCTGGCCTTGGGGAGCGCCCGGATCAGGCAGATCGACATCTTCCAGCGAGGCGGGATCGACGATGGGGAGATAGCGGCTCAGGCCAACAGCTTTCATGCGGAAAAGTTCCGTCGCAGTGGGGGCAGGGACATGATACGCAGTGGACTGTTCAGCTGCCGCTTACGCAGGTATTCGACACTGAATTTCAAGGGCTTGCATGGCAAAAGGACCCTGCGCTGCAGCAATTGGCCGGGAGCCTTGCCAAGGCTCGATCTTGCGGGGTTTGACGAAGCTGTATACGGTGCGCTCAGCCGGAAGCGTACGGACTGGATGGCCGTGCAAATTGTTACGCAGCCGTTAACATCGTCTTCACGGCCCTGCGAATACTGTTTATCGCGATGGCGTGCGGAAACGGCCGTCTCTGAACGCGACGAATGAAATCGCTGTGCTGGACCATGCCTCTACCGGTTTCATACCCCCGAAACACAAGGAGTTGTATTCATGAATAAGAAGATTCTTACCGCCGCACTGCTGGGTGGTCTTGCATTCGCCCAGGCCGCTTCGGCCCAGGAATTCGATGATCGCTGGTACCTGACCGGTGCTGCTGGTTTCAACTTCCAGGACAACGACCGTGGCACCAACGATGCTCCGTTCGCAACCCTGGGTCTGGGCAAGTTCATCAGCCCGAACTGGTCGCTGGACGGTGAGCTGAACTACCAGAACCCGAACTTCGACAACAACCAGGATCTGAACTGGTCGCAGTACGGCGTTTCGCTGGACCTGCGTCGCCACTTCATCCAGGACGGCCGTGGCTGGAACCCGTACCTGCTGGCAGGTCTGGGCTACCAGAAGTCGGAAGAAGAATATGTGATCAACTCGGTCGACTCGCCGGCCCAGCGCAAGGACGGCAACCTGGCTGCCAAGGTCGGTGTGGGTCTGCAGACCACGTTTGAAAAGCGCGTCGCCGTGCGTGCCGAGTTGGCCTACCGCGCCGACTTCGACGACCAGAGCGTTGCTACCGCCGCAGCTGGCGACCAGCAGGATTGGTTCGGCGACGTGCTGGCTTCGGTCGGCGTCGTGATCCCGCTGGGGCCGGCTCCGGTCGCCGCAGTTGCTCCGGCTCCGGCTCCGGTCGCGCCGAGCTGCGCTGACCTGGACGACGACGGTGACGGCGTCAACAACTGCGACGACAAGTGCCCGACCTCGCAGCCTGGCCAGACCATTGGTCCGGACGGTTGCCCGGTGCCGGTGTCGATCGATCTGAAGGGCGTGAACTTCGACTTCGACAAGGCCACCCTGCGTCCGGACGCTGTTGCGATCCTGGGCGAAGCCGCCGAGATCCTGAAGCGTTACCCGGATCTGCGTGTTGAAGTGGCCGGTCACACCGACTCGAAGGGCACCGACGCGTACAACCAGAAGCTGTCGGAGCGTCGCGCTGCGGCGGTGTACGACTACCTGAAGGACAACGGTGTTGACACCTCGCGTATGGTCGGCCCGATCGGCTACGGCGAGAGCCGCCCGATTGCTCCGAACACCAACCCGGATGGTTCGGACAATCCGGAAGGTCGCGCCAAGAACCGTCGCACCGAGCTGAACGTCCAGAACTGATCGGACGCTACAGTTGAGACACAACAAGGCCCGGCATTGCCGGGCCTTGTTTTTTGTTTTGGCGGGACTTTTTCACCCCTGACTTGGCGGGGGTGTGCGGCCGGCCACAGAACCGCCGGCAGAAGACGGTTGAAAGCACCCCGGTGCCTGCCTACACTCGCGACGTTCTCTTGTTCGAATGGAAGTCACCATGTTGCGTATCGCACTGGCCGGTGTGCTGGGTCTGGTTCTTGTTCCCGCCGCGCACGCCGCTGTCGATTGTTCGGCCAGCGCGGTGATGCCCGCGCCGCTGGCGGCGACGGTAGTCGCACCGGTGGCCTCGGAGCTGTACGCCCGCCAGGGGCAGCTGGGGATGCCCTCGGGGGTGCTCAGTTCCGGCTCCAGCGAGGGGCAGTCGCTGGACCAGGTGCTGATGCGCCTGCGGGTGGAAAGCTGCAACAACGTGGCCAGCGCGATACCGGCGCGCCCGGCGATCAACGCCAATGATCCGGCGGCGTACAAGCCGCAGACCGAGTTCGACAACACCCCGTGGCGTTTTGACATGAGCCAGAATGGCAAGCGCATGACCGCCGAGGAGTTCGATGCGTGGATGAAGGCGCGTGGCGTGCGCGTGGTTAAGGCCCGTCCGGCTGCGGCGGAGGGTGCTGCGCCGGCCCAACCGGCAACCGAGGCCAAGTAAGGCGGCGGGAGCTCCTTCGCAATCACAGATGGCCTCCCGCAAGCACCCCCATAACTACAATGCCCGCCCTGGCAACAGGAGCGGGCATTTTGTTTCCGGCGCGTCACCGATCAGGCCGGTGGCCAACGCCGGGGGGCGTCACGGGCTGGCGCGGGTGCTGTCCAAGGCCGGTTTGTGTTCGCGCAGCGAGGCGGCGCGACGGGTTCAGGACGGCCGGGTCAGCGTGGATGGACGGGTCATCCGTGATCCGGAATTTCCCATCATCCAGGGCGTTCACCGGATTGTGGCCGATGGGCAGCCGTTGACGGCAGCACGGCGGCTCTACCTGGCGCTGAACAAGCCGCGTGGGCTGGTCACCACGGTGAAGGACGAGCAGGGCAGGCAGACGGTCTATCGCTGCTTCGACGGGGCGGGATTGCCGTGGCTGGCGCCGGCCGGGCGATTGGACAAGGCGAGCGAGGGCCTCCTCCTCTTCAGCAATGACCCGGAGTGGGCGGCGCGGTTGACCGACCCACTCACTGGACCGCTGAAAACCTATCGGGTACAGATCGATGGGATTCCGGATGCGGACCAGTTGGCAAGGATGCATCATGGCGTCGATGACGCCGGCGAACATCTGGCAGCCCAAAGCGCCAGGCTGTTGCGCCAGAACGGGCGTACCGCCTGGTTGGAAATAGTGTTGGACGAAGGGCGCAACCGCCATATCCGGCGCCTGCTGCAGGTTCTTGGGTGGGAAGTGTTGCGGCTGGTGCGCGTGGCGATCGGCCCGGTCCAGCTCGGAGAGCTGGCAAAAGGGCAATGGCGCGAGCTGGCCGCAGAAGAGCTCAAGGCGCTGGCCGGCGGCAAGGGCCTGGCCAAGCAAGACGATTTTGTATCGGGTTCAAATAATTCAGTCGAATAGCTGGAGTTGTTGCAGGGGTTGATTAGACTGATCCCCTGTTTCCGAGGTCATGGTCATGCACTCTTCCGCTCGCGTTTCCGCCATTGCCGTGTTGATGGCGTCTGTGGCATTTCTGGCCGGGTGCGCGTCCTCCGGCAAGCCGGCAGCCAAGGCCGAGGACAAGCCGGTCACGGTGACGGTGGATGCACCGGTGGCGCAGAAAGATGCGCAGGGCAATTACCGCTTCCTGATGCAGCAGGGCGAGAAGCGCATGAGCGCCGACCAGTTCGACGCGTGGATGAAGGCCAACGGTATCCGCGTGGCCAAGGGCGCGCCGGCGCCGGTGCCGGAAACGGCCAAGCCGGCCAAGCGCGGCAAGAACTGAGCCGCTTGCAACAGATACGAAAAAGGCGCCGGTGACGGCGCCTTTTCTGTTTCTACCCAGGCGGTGATCAGCTTGATCACGCCCAGCTCCAGGCCGATCCGGGTGAACGCGTCGATCGCGCGGTCCAGATGTTCACGGCTGTGCGCGGCGCTGATCTGGGTGCGGATGCGGGCCTGCCCCTTGGGCACCACCGGGAAGAAGAAGCCGATCGCATAGATGCCTTCTTCCAGCAGGCGCTCGGCGAATTTCTGTGCCAGCGGTGCGTCGTACAGCATCACCGGGCTGATCGGATGCACACCGGGCTTCACGTCGAAACCGGCGGCGGTCATCTTCTCGCGGAAATAGGCGGTGTTCTCGCGCAAGGTGGCGCGCAGGTCGTCGGCGGCGGCCAGCATCTCGAACGCCTTGATCCCGGCGGCGACCACATGCGGCGGCAGCGAGTTGGAGAACAGGTAGGGGCGCGAGCGCTGGCGCAGCAGTTCGATCACCTCGGCGCTGGCGCAGGTGAAGCCGCCCAATGCGCCGCCCATGGCCTTGCCCAGGGTGCCGGTGATGATGTCGATCTTCTCCAGCACGCCCTTGACCTCGGCCGAGCCGCGGCCGGTGGCGCCGAGGAAGCCGGTGGCATGGCATTCGTCGATATGCACCAGCGCGTTGTACTTCTTGGCCAGCGCGGTGATTTCATCGAGCGGGGCGATGAAGCCGTCCATCGAGAACACGCCGTCGGTGGTGATCAGCTTGGTCTTGCAGCCGGCCGCGTCGGCGGCCTGCAACTGCGCTTCCAGATCGGCCATGTCGCAGTTGGCGTAGCGGAAGCGCTTGGCCTTGCACAGGCGAACGCCGTCGATGATCGAGGCATGGTTCAGGCTGTCGGAAATGACCGCGTCGTTCTCGCCCAGCAGCGGTTCGAACAGACCGCCGTTGGCGTCGAAGCAGGCGGCGTAGAGGATGGTGTCGTCCTTGCCGAAGAACTCGGCGATCTGCTTTTCCAGCTGCTTGTGCAGGTCCTGGGTGCCGCAGATGAAACGCACCGAGGCCATGCCGAAGCCATGGCTGTCCAGCGCGTCCTTGGCGGCCTGGATCAGGTCCGGGTGGTCGGCCAGACCCAGGTAGTTGTTGGCGCAGAAATTCAGCACCGTGCGGCCGTCGTCCAGGGAGATTTCGGCTGACTGCGGGCTGGTGATGATGCGTTCGGACTTGAACAGGCCCTGCGCGCGGATCGCGTCCAGTTCCTCGGCGTAATGCCGGGTGAGCGGGGAATCGGTCTGGAGAGAAGTCATGGCAGGGCCGTACAAGCAGCTAAGGAATGGCCGATTTTAGCCGTCCGCCACCTTCGGCGCTGGCGTCATGCGCAAAGGCTATAAGCGGCGGGGCCGAAGTCATTTCTCCGCTCCGGTGTGCGCCTGCAGCATCGGCTGCCCACTCCCGGAAATAGTCCGCCGATGACCGCGTACCGTCCCCGATCCACAGCGCCGACCAGGAAGCGGTTGTCCCTCGGCCTGGCCGTGGCGGCGTGCGGGGCGTGGTCATCGGCCCCAGCGCAGACGCTGACGGTGGAACAGCTGCAGCAGCGTCTGGAACGGCTGGAACGTCTGGCCGGTGTCGCTGGCGGCGCCGAGGGTATCGTCCTGACCGATCTGGACCAGCGCCTGCGCATTCTCGAGCGCCGTCTGGGACTGCAGGAGGAAGAGCGCGAGGCCGCAGCCAGGGCTGCGCCGAGGATCGCCATCGACCAGAAGGGTGCGGCGTTCAAGTCCGGTGACGGCAACTACGAGCTGAAGCTGCGCGGCCTGTTGCAGGGCGATGCGCGGGTGTTCCTCGGCGACAGCAGCCAGAACGACACCTTCCTGCTGCGCACCGCACGGCCGACGCTGGAGGGCTCGCTGGGCCAGCGGGGGGCCTACCGTTTCACCCCGGAGTTCGCCGGCGACAGCACCAGCATCGTCGATGCCTATGCCGACCTGCGCTTCGATCCGGCCTACACGCTGCGGGTGGGCAAGTTCACCTCGCCGGTCGGTCTGGAGCGGCTGCAGTCCTCGGCCGCGCTGGTGGATGTGGAGCGCGCGCTGGCCAGCGAACTGGCGCCCAACCGCGATCTGGGCGTGCAGCTGCAGGGCGAAGTGGCCACGGGCAGGTTCAGCTATGCGCTGGGCGTGTTCAACGGTGCGGTCGATGGCCGCGACGCGATCGCCAGCAATCCGGATGATGACTTCGAATATGCCGGCCGCGTGTTCTTCGAGCCGTTCAAGGGCGGTGACAGCGGCTGGGCGGGTCTGGGCTTTGGCATCGGCGCCAGCACCGGCGAAAAGCATGGCAGCGGCAACAACTTCCTGCCGCGTTATCGCATCCCGGGCCAGGCCACGTTCTTCGCCTACCGCGGCTCGGTGATCGCCGCCGGTGAACACCGCCGCTGGTCGCCACAGGGCTGGTTCTACCGAAACGGGCTGGGCCTGCAGGCCGAGTACATCGCCTCGCGGCAGGCGGTAGCACGCGACGCACGTCGCAAGGAACTGGAGCACCACGCCTGGCAGGCCACCGCCAGCTATGTGCTCACCGGTGAGGAGGCCGGCTACCGCGGAGTGACGCCGTCACGGCCGTTGGGCGTCAATGGCGGGCTGGGCGCGTTGGAACTCACCGCGCGCTACGGCGAACTGCGGATCGATGACGCGGCATTCCCGCTCTACGCCGATCCGGCGGTCTCGGCCGCGCGGATCCAGTCCTGGACGCTGGGCGCGAACTGGTACCTCACCGCCAACCTGAAGCTGGCCACCAACTACCTGCACAGCCGTTTCGATGCGGTTGCCGGTGGCGCGACGTTGCCTGATGAAAAAGCCGTTTTCTCGCGCCTGCAAGTTTCCTTATGACGGAGAGCCCCATGAAGCATTTTTTCGTTTCCCGCATCGTCAGCGCGGCACTGGCCTTCGGCCTGGCCGTGTCCGCCGGCCATGTGTTCGCGCGCGATGTGCAGCTGCTCAACGTTTCCTACGACCCCACCCGCGAGCTGTACCGTGATTACAACGCCGCCTTTGCCAGGCACTGGAAGCAAACCCGGGGCGACACCGTCACGGTCGAAACCTCGCACGGTGGCTCGGGCAAGCAGGCGCGGGCGGTGATCGATGGCATCGAGGCCGACGTGGTGACGCTGGCGCTGGCCTACGACGTGGACGCGATCGCGCAGAAATCCGGGCTGATTCCCGCCAACTGGGAGTCGCGTCTGCCGGAAAACAGCGCGCCTTATACCTCGACGATTGTCTTCCTGGTGCGCAAGGGCAACCCCAAGGGCATCCGCGACTGGCCGGATCTGCTGCGCAGCGGCGTGTCGGTGGTGACGCCCAACCCGAAGACCTCCGGCGGCGCGCGCTGGAATTACCTGGCGGCTTGGGCCTATGGCGACCACATTTTCAAGGGTGACCGCGCCAAGGTGCTGAACTACATGCGTGCGCTGTTCCGCAACGTGCCGGTGCTCGATACCGGCGCGCGCGGGGCGACCACCACCTTCGTCCAGCGCGGCATCGGCGATGTGCTGCTGGCCTGGGAGAACGAGGCCTTCCTGGCGCAGGAAGAGCTGGGTCCGGACAAGTTCGAGATCGTGGTGCCGAAGCTGTCGATCCTGGCCGAGCCGTCGGTGGCGCTGGTGGACCGCAACGTCGACCGTCACGGTACCCGCGAGGTTGCGCAGGCCTACCTGCAGTACCTGTATTCGCCGGAGGGGCAGCGCATCGCCGCCCGCCACTACTACCGGCCGCGCCATCCCGAGCAGGCCGACCGTGCCGACATCGCACGCCTCCCGCCGGTGCAACGGGTGACCATCCAGCAGGCATTCGGCTCATGGGCCAAGGCCCAGTCCGAACACTTCGCCGACGGTGGTGTGTTCGACCAGATCCAGGCGGGCAAGTAAGAACGTGAGCGCCGTGTTGCAGACAACGGCCGCAGTGCCGCGACGCCGCCCCCGGGTGCTTCCGGGGTTTGGTTTGAGCATGGGCATCACCCTGACCTGGCTGGGCCTGATCGTGCTGCTGCCACTGCTGGGCGTGTTCGCCAAGGCCGCCGGACTGGGGCCTGCGGGCATCTGGCAGATCTGGAGCGAGCCGCGGGTGCTGGCGGCGCTGCGGCTGAGTTTCGGCACCGCCTTCGCCGCCGCCGCCTTCAACACGCTGATGGGCACATGGGTGGCATGGGTGTTCGTGCGCTACCGCTTTCCGGGCCGGCGCCTGTTCGATGCGGTGATCGACCTGCCGTTCGCGCTGCCCACCGCCGTGGCCGGCATCGCGTTGACCGCGCTGTACGGCGGCAACGGCTGGCTCGGGCAATGGCTGGAGCCGCTCGGGATCAAGGTCGCCTACACGCCGCTGGGCATCGTGGTGGCGCTGGTGTTCGTCGGCCTGCCGTTCGTGGTGCGGATCGTGCAGCCGGTGCTGGCCGAGGCCGAGCGCGAACTGGAAGAGGCCTCCGCCACGCTGGGCGCCAGCCGCCTGCAGACCCTCATGCGGGTGGTGCTGCCGGCGCTGTGGCCGGCGATGCTGACCGGGTTCGCACTGGCCTTCGCCCGTGGCGTGGGCGAATACGGCTCGGTGATCTTCATCGCCGGCAATCTGCCGCACGTCACCGAAATCGCGCCGCTGCTGATCACCATCCGTCTGGAGGAGTTTGACTACGCCGGTGCCACCGCCATTGCCGCGGCGATGCTGCTGCTGTCCTTCGCGGTGCTGCTGGGAGTCAACACCCTGCAGGCGCGGCTGCAGCGGCGGGGGGCACGATGAGCGGATTGAGCATCGTCTCGGCGCAGGCGCTGCCCGTCACACCGGCCGGCCCCATCGCGCGCACGCCTAGCGTCATCACCGAGCCTCGCTGGGTGCAGGGGTTGCTGATCCTCGGCGCGCTGGGCTTTCTGCTGTCCTTCCTGTTGCTGCCGCTGGTGCTGGTGTTCGCCGAGGCGCTACGCGGCGGCGTGCTGGCGTTCTGGAACGCGCTCAGTGATCCGGATGCGGTAGCGGCGCTGGGCCTGACGCTGACCGTGACCGCGATCGTGGTGCCGCTGAATCTGCTGTTCGGCGTGGCGGCGGCGTGGGCGGTGAGCAAGCACCCGTTCCCCGGCAAGCGCTGGCTGGTGACGCTGATCGACCTGCCGTTCTCGGTTTCGCCGGTGGTGGCCGGGCTGGTGTTCATCCTGCTGTTCGGTCGCGACGGCTGGCTGTGGCCGCTGATCGAGGACGGCCTGCGCCTGCATCTGCCGGTGTTGGGCGAGGTGCTGCTGCAGCTGCCGCGCATTGTCTTCGCCATTCCCGGCATCGTGCTGGCCACCACCTTCGTCACGTTCCCGTTCATCGCGCGCGAGCTGATGCCGCTGATGGAGCAGCAGGGCCATGACGAGGAGCTGGCCGCGCTGACGCTGGGGGCGAGCAGCTGGCAGATGTTCTGGAAGGTGACCCTGCCCAACATCCGCTGGGGCCTGCTGTACGGCGTGCTGTTGTGCAGTGCGCGGGCGATGGGCGAATTCGGCGCGGTGTCGGTGGTGTCCGGACATATCCGCGGGCGCACCAACACGCTGCCGCTGCACGTGGAGATTCTCTACAACGAATACGCCTACAGCGCGGCCTTCGCCTGCGCCTCGCTGCTGGCGGCCAGCGCGTTGCTGACGCTGGTGGTCAAGACTTTCCTGGAGTGGCGCCACGGCGAATCGCTGGCCGCTCTCCATCGCCGCTGAGGACCGCATGAGCATACGCATACAACACCTGGGCAAGCGCTTTGGCAGCTTCACCGCGCTGGAGGATGTGAGCCTGGATATCCGCCAGGGCGAGCTGCTGGCGCTGCTCGGCCCCTCCGGCTCGGGCAAGACCACGTTGCTGCGGGCCATCGCCGGGCTGGAACATGCCGACAGCGGCCGCATCCTGTTCGATGGCGAAGACGCCACCGCGCTGAGCGTGCAGGCACGTCGCGCCGGCTTCGTGTTCCAGCACTACGCGCTGTTCAAACATCGGGATGTGCGCGGCAACATCGCCTTCGGCCTGGAGGTGCGCCGCGGCGCCGGGCGCTGGCCCAAGGCGCGCATCGATGCGCGGGTGCAGGAACTGCTGTCGCTGGTGCAGCTGGACGGGTTGGGCGGGCGCT
>NZ_BAZI01000047.1 GCF_001310775.1 Stenotrophomonas pictorum JCM 9942 | reverse complement strand
CGCGGTGACGCCAATGCACCCCTGCCGCGGTCGGCGGACGCGCTTTATCATGCCCGCCAGCGCGGCGCGTTCGCCGCAGGCAGTCACCGCAAGGATTTACCGCAATGATGGAAGAACTCCTGATCGTCACCACCGGCGGCACGATCGACAAGATCTACTTCGACGACAAATCCGACTACCAGATCGGTGATCCGCAGATCGGCATGATCCTGCGCGAGCTGGGCGTCACCTTCCGTTTCAACGTGATCCCGATCCTGCGCAAGGATTCGCTGCACATCACCGACGCCGACCGCGAACTGATCCGCGCCACCATCGCCGCGCAGCCGACCCGCCATGTGCTGGTCACCCACGGCACCGACTCGATGGTCGCCACCGGCAAGGTGCTCAGCACCCTCCCGGGCAAGACCATCGTGATGACCGGCGCGCTGAGCCCGGCCCGGTTCCGCGGTTCGGACGCCGAATTCAACATCGGCTGCGCGATCGGCGCGGTGCAATCCTTGCCGGAAGGTGTCTACATCGCCATGAACGGCCGCATCTGGAATCCGGAAAAGGTCCGCAAGAACGTCGACGCCAACCGTTTCGAAGCGCTGTAAGTGGCCAAGGGCACCCGCGCCACCGCCGCGTTGGCCAGAGCCGGCGTCGCCCATGACGTGCATGCCTACGACTATTCGGCCGAGGTCGACAGCAAGGGGCTGGCCGCCGCGCAGGCGCTGGGCATCGTGCCGGCACGAATGTTCAAGACGCTGATGGCCTGGGTGGACAAGCAGCCGGTGGTGGCGGTGATTCCCTCCGACCGGCGGCTGTCGCTGAAGAAGCTTGCCGCCCACTGCGGTGGCAAGCAGGCGCAGATGATGGAAGTCCCCGAGGCCGAGAAGCGCAGCGGCTACAAGGTCGGCGGTATCAGCCCGTTCGCCCAGCAGCGACCGGCCGCAATCGTGTTCGCCAGCTGTGCGCGGCAACACGCCACGCTGTACATCAACGCCGGCCAGCGCGGCCTGCTGCTGGAGATCGCCCCCGCCGATGCCGTGTGCTTCCTGCAGGCGACGCTGGCCGATATCTGCGAGGACTGACAGCCCACCGTCCCGCGCAACAAAAAGCCCCGCAACAGGCGGGGCTTTTTGTGGGATCAGCCGGGGCGGACTCAGGCGTCCAGACGCACCAGCCAGCCGTGGCGATCGGCCTGACGACCGTACTGGATGTCGGTCAGCTCCTTGCGCAGCGACATGGTCACCTCGCCAGCCGGCGCATCCAGGTTGCCCACCGAGAAGCCCTCGCCCTTGAGCTGGCCGATCGGGGTGATGACCGCGGCGGTACCACAGGCGAACACCTCGGTGATCTCGCCCGAGGTCACGCCCTGCTTCCACTCGTCGAGGGTGACCTTGCGCTCTTCCACGGTCATGCCGCGGTCGCGCGCCAGCTGCAGGATCGACTCGCGGGTGATGCCTTCCAGGATGCTGCCCGACAGCGCCGGGGTGACCAGCGTGTTGGTCTTGCCGTAGACCAGGAACACGTTCATGCCCCCCAGCTCTTCCAGGTACTTGCCCTCGACCGGATCCAGGAACAGCACCTGCGAGCAGCCCTGCGCCTGCGCCTGCTGCTGCGGCAGCAACGAGGCGGCGTAGTTGCCGCCGCACTTGGCCGCACCAGTACCGCCCTTGGCCGCACGCGCGTAGTCGGTGGACAGCCAGATCGCCACCGGCGCCACGCCCTTGGCGAAGTACGGGCCCGCCGGGCTGGCGATCACGTAATAGCTGGCCTTGTGCGCGCCACGCACGCCGAGGAAGGCCTCATCGCCGATCATGAACGGGCGGAAGTACAGACTGGCCTCGTCGGCATCGGACACCCAGTCCTTGTCCACGGCGACCATCTGCTTGAGCGACTCGACAAAGATCTCCACCGGCAGCTCCGGCAGGGCCAGGCGCGCGGCCGAACGCTGCAGGCGGCGGCCATTGGCCTCCGGCCGGAACGTCCAGATCGAGCCGTCGGCATGACGGTAGGCCTTGATGCCCTCGAAGATCTCCTGGCCGTAATGCAGCACGGCCGCGGCCGGATCCAGCGCGATCGGCCCGTACGGCATCACCGCCGCGTCATGCCAGCCAGTGTCCTTGTCCCAGCGTACGGCCACCATGTGGTCGGTGAAGTGCAGGCCGAAGCCCGGCTTCTCCAGGATCTTGGCGCGCTCGGCGGCGCTGCGGGGATGGTCCGAACGGGTGACGGCAAAACTCAGCGAAGACTGGGACACCGGATAATTCCTTCCAGATTGCGGGTTGGGACGCCGCCCGATGCCAGGCCGGCACCGGGTCGGGAACTACAGCATGCCGGTTTCGAGCCGGGCGGCCTCGGACATCATGTGCCGGCCCCACGGTGGATCGAACACCAGATCGACGTCAGCTTGGGCCACCGTCGGAATCATTTCCAGCTTGCTGCGCACGTCGTCGACCAGAATCTCGCCCATGCCGCAGCCAGGCGCGGTCAGCGTCATCTTCACATCGACTTCGCGCTTGCCATCGTCCAGATGCTTGATGTCAACCTCATAGATGAGGCCAAGATCAACGATGTTGAAGGGAATTTCCGGGTCGAAGCAGGTACGAAGCTGCTCCCACACCAGTTTTTCCACATCTTCGTCACCGGCGTTCTCAGGCAGCTCCAGCCCCGGTGGCGGCTCCTTGCCGATGGCATCGCCGTCCTTGCCGGCAATGCGGAACAGATTGCCCTCGACAAACACGGTGTAGCTGCCACCCAGTGCCTGGGTGATGTAGCCGTAACTGCCGGCGGGCAGGGTCACGCTGTCGCCCTGCGGCACCATCACGGCCGGGCAATCGCGTTCGAAATGGACGGGTTCGCTGCTGCGGGAATACATGTAGAGGGATATGGGGACGCGGAAACTTCCCGCAAGGCGGCCATTTTATCCGACTGGGCACCCTCGCCGCTGAAACGCTATGCTGCCGAATCTGTTCGGGAATGCCCCATGTCCTTAGTTTCCTCGCCGGCCGGTCGCCCCCACCACTGGCTCTGGCCGCTGTTGCTGCTGCTGGGAAGTATCACCATCGCCGTCGCGTGGCTGCTGGCCGCGCTGGCCACCGGTACCCAGGCCGGCTGGATGGCGGTCCTGGCCGCCCTGGAAGCAGCCTGGATGCTGCGCCTGGGCACCTTCCGCGCGGGCCGCGCGCGGGTCGTCATCGCCATCGCCGCCACCGTGCTGATTGCCGCTGCCGCCAACTGGGGCATCGCCGCCGCGTATATGGGCGGACCGATGGGCCTGAACCCGTGGGAATCGGCATTGCGTATGGGCCCGCACCTGGCGTGGACGCTGCTGGCACTGGCCAACGGCCTGCCCGAAATGCTCTGGCTATCCATCGCGCTGCTGGTGGCGTGGCGCGCGGCGCGCTGACGCGGGCTGTTGTTCCGGGTGCAACCCCGGTCAAAAAATCCCAATCCTGCCGGGGCGAAATGTCAGTTCCGGCACATAGACCTGTGCCTGATGCGCACACTCATCGGCGTTAAATATTCGTAATTTCTTCGCACCGAGTACCCACCCTGCGGAGTCAAACGTGAGTATCCAGCCCCTGAGCCACGCCATTCGTTGCGCCCTGCTGCCGATGTCCACCGCCGCGCTGGCGCTGGGCGCGGTCGGCGACGTCCTCGCCCAGGACACGCCTCCCAAGGAAGAAGCCACCAACCTGGATCGCATCCAGGTCACCGGTTCGCGCATCAAGCGCGCCGACCTGGAAACCTCCAGTCCGGTGTTCGTGATCGATCGCCAGAACATCGACAACTCCGGCGCAGCACGGTCGGCGAGTTCCTGCAGCGCACACCGGCCATTGCCGGTGCCGCCACCAATCCCCAGGTCAACAACGGCGGTGGCGCCGGCGCGGCCACCATCGACCTACGCGGCCTGGGCGTGAACCGCTCGCTGGTGCTGGTCGACGGGCGTCGCTGGATCGGCACCGTCAGCAACGCCAACGGCGCGGTAGACGTCAACTCGATTCCGATGGCGGCCATCGAACGCGTGGAGGTGCTCAAGGATGGCGCCTCTGCGATCTATGGCTCCGATGCCATCGGCGGCGTGGTCAATTTCATTCTGCGCAAGGATTTCGATGGCCTGGAGGCCTCCGCCTACTACGGCATCTCCTCGCGCGGCGATGCAGGCACGCAACGCTTTGACGCGACCTTCGGCATGACCGGCGAGAAGGGCAACCTGATCCTGGGCGCGAGCTATGACAAGGAGGATTCGGTCAGTGCAGCCGACCGTGCCTATTCCAGCCAGCCCTACCAGCTGTATGCCGGCGAAAAAGGCATCGGCGGCACCAGCCGCATCCTCACCGGCCGCTATGTGCTGCCGCGCGATGTCGCGCTGGCCCGTGGCGCCACGCTCGATGCGAACTGCGCCCAGCCGAGTGCCGCCAACCCCAATCCGAACGTGGTGCTGACCCGCATCGACGGCCGGCCGGGAACCTCGGGCTCCGACTTCCGCTGCTTCAACGGCCAGACCGACGTCTACAACTTCCAGGCCGACGGCAACCTCAACCTGACGCCGCAGGAACGCACCAGCATGTTCGTCAGCGGCAACTACCGCCTGAGCCAGCATGTCGAAGCTTTCCTGCTGGGCTCCTGGCTCAAGACCGAGTCCTCGTTCTTCATTGCGCCGCTGCCATTCGACGGCCGTGCCGCGGTCGACAACGTGCCGATCAGCAAGGACAGCATCTACAACCCGTTCGGCGTGGACATCACCGATGCGCGTCTGCGCCTGCGTGACTTCATCCCGACCCGTACCACCCGATTCGAGACCGATACCTACCAGATCACCGCGGGTTTGCGCGGCAATTTCGGCGACAGCAGCTGGAGCTGGGATGCGGCCTACTCCTATGGCCGGACTCCGCAAAGCTCGTCGGTACGCGGCTACCTGTACAGCCCCGGCCTGACCGATGCGCTTGGCCCGTCGATGATTGACCCGGCCACCGGCAACCCGATCTGCGTGCGGACACCGGGCGATGCCACCACGCTATAGCCGGTTGCCTGCCGGTCAACTTCATGGGCCCGGCCCCGGATCCGAACACTCCTGCCGGCCAGGCGCAGCTGGCGGCCTTGAACCTGATCAACCCCACCATCACCAATTCCAACGAAAACGACCTGAAGGTCTTCAGCGCCAATATCACCGGTGACATGTTCGAGCTGCCCGCCGGTATGGCCTCGCTGGCGGTCGGCGTGGAACGCCGCGAAGAATCGGCCAGCTCCACCAGTGACTTCCTGACCATCATCCCGCCGGGCGAAACGGTGTGTCTGATCACCCAGGAAGCCTGTACGTTCGGTGATATCTCGGGTTCTTTCGACGTCAACGAGATCTACGCCGAAGCCCTGCTGCCCCTGCTTTCGGATATGCCGTTCGCCGACAAACTCACTGTCACTCTCGGCACCCGCTACTCGGATTACTCCAACTTCGGCGGCACCACCAATTCCAAGATCGGTGTGGAGTGGAAGCCGTTTGCCGACCTGCTGGTCCGCGCCACCTACGCTGACGTGTTCCGCGCTCCGACCATCGGCGATCTGTATGCGCCGACCGTCCCCAGCGCCAACACCTATACCGACCCCTGCAACGGCTACACCGGCGGCAATCCCGTCGCCTGTGCTGGCGTTCCCACGGATGGCTCGTTCCAGCAAAGCAACAACCAGGTCACCTCGTTCCAGGTTGCCGATCCCAACCTGCAACCCGAGGAAGGCAACGTCCTCACTTATGGCTTCGTCTACAGCCCCGGCTGGCTGGAAGGTTTCAGCGTCACCGCCGACTACTGGCGGGTGAAACTGGACCAGTTCATCACCAACCTGCCGGAAAACGTGATACTCAACCAGTGCTTCAACCAGGGCCGCTACTGCGACACCTTCGTCCGTGACGACGCCGGCGACGTTGCCCAGATGACCAACGTGATCGGCAACTTCGGCAGCCTGAAGACCTCCGGCGTGGACATCGGCATGCGCTACATGTTCCCCGAAAGCGCCTGGGGCAAGTTCTCCTGGAACCTGGATGCCACTTATCTGGCCGAGTACAACGTGCGGCTGCTGGCCGGCGATCCCACCAGCGACGTCGGCGCATTCCCGGAGATTCCGGAGAGCGTTGGCCTGGCCGGCACCTTTGTCGACAATGCCTCCTCCGGCTTTGGCAACCTGGCCCGCTGGCGCGCGCTCAACGACATCAGCTGGTCGCTCGGCAATCTGAGCGCCAGCATCACCACCCGCTATGTGCACCACGTCTACGAGGCGCCGGATGTGGCCGATCCCAGCGAGCCGGGCTTCGTCGCCAAGCGCCGGGTGCCGTCCTACACGCAGACCGACTTCCAGATCGGCTACCAGTTCGAGGAACTCAAGAACAGCTCCATCCAGGTCGGCGTGCGCAACCTTACTGACCGCCAGCCGCCGTTGATCTATTCTGGCTTCAACGCCTCTACGGACATGCGGACCTACGATGCCATCGGCCGTTACTACTGGATGCGCTGGACTGCCCGTTTCTGAGTCCACCCTCGCAACAGCGTCATCCGCCGCGGCCAACGCCGCGGCGGATACTTCCGGAGCGGACCTGCGCCATTACATCCGTACCTACGATCACAGCCTGCCCGCTGAGCTGTGCAGCAAACTCATCGACTCTTTCAATTCGCTGGCCCGCTTCCAGCAGCGCAACGGACGCGGCGTGCGCGCGGGCCTGGATGACAGCGCCTGGACCGAGCTGGACGTGAGCCGCCTGTCCGATGCACCGTTTCTGTCCTTCTTCCGGCAACTGGTCAGCCAGGCACTGCACCGCTACAACGCCGACGTGGGCCTGCCGATCGCCGTACCCGACAGCCCCCTGCTCAGTCCGCTGATCCTCAAGCGCTACCGTGCGGGGAACGAGGAAAAATTCCAGACCCACTTCGACTCCATCAATGAGTCTGCGACCGTTATCTGGTGTTTCTCTGGTATCTGAACGATGTCGACAACGGTGGCCGGACCTGGTTCCCGGGCCTGCATACCGGGATCGCGCCGCGCGCTGGACGGTTGCTGATGTTCCCGCCGTACTGGATGTACGCGCATCAGGGGCAAGCCTCGCCGGACCAGGACAAGTACATCCTGTCGACGTACCTGCGCTTTCCGCAGCGTCAGTCCCACCTGTAGCCGTAGCGCTCCACCCACGGCGCCAGCGTGGCCAGCGTGGCGTCACTGAAATGCGCGCGATAGCGTTTCCAGCGGTCGATGGCATTGGCATTGACCGGCTGGATCACCTGCGCATAGCTGGGCGTATTGATGCGTCGGGTGCGCGTCGCCGACGCGCGGTGTGAAGCCAGTTGTTCCGGCGCCATCGACAGCGAAAGAAACCCCATCAATGCCTCCAGCCGTGCGGGCACGTCATGCACAAGGTCCTCATAGCGCAGTACATGCACGCGCACAGGCACCCGCTGGCGCTGCGCCTCCCACCACGCCATCACCGCCGCATAGGTGCGCGCGGTGGATTCCAGCGACGCAAAAGCCAGCGCGCCGCCATTCATGCCGAATGCCTGCATGTGGCAACTCAACACGCAGTCACAGGGATGGCGCAGCAGCAGCAGCCAATCCGATTGCGGAAACAGGCGTGCCACATACGGCAGGCGCGTCATCGTCAACGGGTATTTGTCGACCAGGCGATGCTGCGGCTGCACATGACGGCGCACTTCGCTCCAGTAGCACTGACGCGCCTGCACGATCTGCGCGGGCCTGAGCGCGGCCAGCGAATGATCCAGATCGCTGTCCCGCCAGTGGGCGTCATTGCGCAGCTGCTCGATGGCAACCTCCAGCGCCGGCCGCTCGTCCAGCACATCCAGCTGCGGATGGGCGTCCAGCATCCGCTCCAGCAGGGTGGTACCCGAGCGGGGAAATCCGACAAGAAATACCGGATCCACCGGCGCCGCATCTTCAACCTGAGCCTGCCATGACACAGGTGCGGGATGGCGCATGCGTTGCTGCAGCCAGCCAAGGGGGGCCGGAGGCCGGGTATCCGGCAGACGTTCCAGGAACGCCGCCCCTGCCGCATCGTGGGCGTGCGCCAACGCCGCCATAGCGTCATCGACGGCACCCTGCATGTCGTGGCACTTGGCCAGCTCAAACTGCAACTGGGCCCGCATGGCGGCCGGCAGCTCGCGCGACAAGACAGGCATCAATCGTGCGATCGCGGCACCGGCATCGCCAAGCCGCCGCGACACGCGCGCCGAGGCCAACGCGAACATGCCGGCATCGGACGCTGCTGCTTCCGGCTCGATCGGATCAATTACGGTGGCGGCTTCGGGGATTCGGTTCAGCCGTTCCAGCAGCAAGGCGAGCCGGATGCGCGATTCATGATCGCCAGGCGCCTGCTGCAGCAGGCGCCGATAGAACGCCAACGCCTGTTGCTCCCTGCCGGCCTGCGCCCACAGCCAGGCCAAAACCCGTTGCTGCTCTGCATTGAGTCCTGCTTCATTCACGCCATCAAGGCACTGCACCAGCGCGTCGAACCGTTCCAACTCTGAAAGTGATTGCGCGTAGGCCAGACGCACATCGTCAGCATCGGGCTCTGTTGCGAATGCTCGTGCCAACCAGTCGTTGGCTTCAACGAAACGGTGCAATGCAAGACACGCCAACCCCTGTCCCAGCCAACACGCCACTGTCTGGCTTCCCAGCGCCCGCGCACGCTGGAACGCAAGATCGGCGCCGGCGTGATCACGACATTCCAGACAGGCATTGCCCAGATTGATCCACAGCTCGGATGACTGCGGCTGCAGGCGTGTCGCCCGGTCCAGCAGCTGCCGAGCCGTCCCGGCTTCGCCCTGCTGGGCCATCGCCAGCGCCAGCACCTGGAGGCCTTGAACCGAATCGGGGGTCAGCTCCAACAGCTGGCGCATCAATGCCGCTGCCTGCCGTGGTTGACCGCGATTGAGGTAGTCGAGCGCCTGAGCAAGCTGGATCTGCACCACCGCCACGTCTCCCGATCAGTTTCAGAAGGAACAATAAGCAGATGAATTCGCAACAATGGTCTATCCGAATGCAAAGCCAGGCACGGCCTTGATCGAGCCATGCAAGCAGCATAAAGCCGTCCGGAAACCTGGCAACTCTCTCCCAGGCGAGACCTTGGCTCAGCCCTCGATACCAACAGGGCAAGCAGGGGGCATTCCGGAGCTGCCCGGCATGTCCGGGCTTTTTTCATTACATCTTCACTCCCCGTCCCGAACATTACGGACCTGACAGTTCCTGCCGGAATTCCACAGCCTGAATCGCCGTACTTTTCAGCGTGTCGATGGGTTGTTCCGTGCCTACGTCCCCGCCATTTCCCTGTATCGCCGGCTGCACGCCCGCAACGGAAGCGAAGTGAGAATCCAGCACCATCACCTCCACGGCATCCACTCCTTGGAGCTGCCGGCTCAACAACCGGCGTGCGTGCATGCCATCGCCGGCAGCAGCCGCGGCGCCAGGCTGTCGATTCCCGCCGGCTGGATCAGCGTCGTCGGGGTACTGCGCGGGGTGGTGGAGCTGGGCAATGGCGACACCCCCTGGCAACTGACCTCACGGCATCTGCAACTCTGGCTGGATGGCAACCTGCGCATCGCCTGCCGCACTTCATGCTGGTGGCTGTGCATCACCGCACCCGCACACGTGTGGCACGAGCTTCCCTGCCGCAGCCCCGGCGGCACCAATCTGATCCCGGGCGAAACCCGCTGCCCGCAGGCACTCGGCCGTCCCGTGGTGCACCTGGCGCGTGCGTGCTGGTTCGGCGGTGGTACCGACGAGGCCGCGGTCGTGGACAGCATGACCTGGCTCCGTGATGCACTGATCGAGCACCAGCAGGAACGGTACGACCAGCTGAACCGGTGCAGCGGACGTACCGCGGTGCGCCGCCATCAGACCCTGCTGCGCCTGCTGCGGGTGCAGCACCTGATCCGCTGCAACATCGATGACCGTCTCGACCTGGCCCGGCTTGCGGCTGTGGCCAACTACTCTCCGACCCACCTGATCCGCATCTACCGCAGCGTATTTGGCGAGACGCCGTGCGAGTACGCCACGCGCCTGCGCCACCAGCGCGCGTGGGAGCTGGTCTACACCACCGACCTTTCGGTCTGCGAGATCGCCGATGCCCTGGGCTTTGAAAGCGAGAGTGCGTTCTGCCGTGCGTTCAAGCACGCCTTCGGCTGCACCACCAGCGAAGCACGGAAAGGCCTGCGCGCTCCCCCAGCATCATTTGCCTGTACCGGCCTCGTCGCCGACGACCTGCAACCACCTGCGGCGACCACCGCCCCCGTAGTTTTCCATTGAGCCCCCTCAGTGCCCGCCGTCCAGCGCCTTCAACTCGCTGACCAGTGAGCTGGCCGCTTCGGCACCATCGCCGTACAGCATCCGCGTGTTGTCAGCGTAGAACAGCGCGTTCTCGATGCCCGCAAAGCCGGTGCCCTTGCCGCGCTTGATCACGATGGTGTTCTTGGAATGGACCACGTCCAGGATCGGCATGCCGTAGATCGGGCTGGTAGGGTCGGTCTTGGCCACCGGATTGACCACGTCGTTGGCGCCGATCACCAGCGAGACGTCGGTGGTGGCGAACTCGGGATTGATGTCATCCATGTCGGCGATCAGGTCATACGGCACGCCGGCCTCGGCCAGCAGCACGTTCATGTGCCCGGGCATGCGCCCGGCCACCGGGTGGATGGCGAACTTGACCTTGACCCCGCGCTCGATCAGCCGCTGCGCCAGTTCCCAGATCTTGTGCTGGGCCTGCGCCACCGCCAGGCCGTAACCCGGCACGATCACCACGCGCTCGGCAAACGCCATCATCGCCGCCACATCGGCCGCTTCGATCGGCTTCTGCGAACCACCGATCTCCGCCCCCTGCCCGCTGCCGCCGAAGTGGGAGAACAGCACGCCGCTGATCGGCCGATTCATCGCCCTGGCCATCAGCCGGGTCAGCAGGATGCCGGCCGCGCCGACCATCATGCCGGCAATGATCAAGGCCTCGTTGCCCAGCACATAGCCCTCGAAAGCCACCGCCAGACCGGTGAAGGCGTTGTACAGCGAGATCACCACCGGCATGTCGGCACCGCCGATCGGCAGGGTCATCAGCACGCCCAGCGCCAGCGCCACCACGAAGAAGCTGATGATCGCCAGCGGCTGCAGGCTGATCGCCGCCCACACCCCCAGCACCAGCATCGCCACCGCCACCAGCAGGTTGAACACCTGCTGCCCGGGGAAGGTGACGCGCTTGTCCAGGCGCCCGTCGAGCTTGGCCCAGGCGATGATCGAACCGGACAGCGATACCGCACCGATCGCCGAGCCGATCACCGCCAAGGTCAGCACCGTCGCGGACGGCTGCCGCGCCGCCAGATCGGCGATGGCCTGCGCGCTCCAGTGGCGGGTGTCCCGGCCGGCGACGTCGGCGAAGCGCAGCAGCTCCACCGCGCCGATCGCCGCCGCCGACCCGCCACCCATGCCGTTGTACAGCGCCACCATCTGCGGCATGTCGGTGATGGCTACCTTCTTGGCCGATACCCAGGCCAGTCCGGTGCCCAGCCCCAGCGCCAGCGCGATCAACGCGAGGTTGTGCAGCCCGGGCAGGAAGAACGTGGCCGCCGTGGCGATCAGCATGCCCAGTCCGGCCCAGTGGATGCCGCTGCGCGCGGTCTTCGGCGAGGCCATCCGCTGCAGACCGAGCAGGAACAGGGTGGCCGCGACCAGATAGCTGGCGCTCACCAGCCAGGAAAGCAGTTGCGTGGTTGTCAGGTTCAAGCCTTGTCCTCCGTGCTGCCGGCCTTCTTGCTGGACTTGAACATCTCCAGCATCCGCTCGGTGACCACATAGCCACCGGCCGCGTTGCCTGCGCCCAGGACCACGGCGACAAAGCCGATGGCCTTCTCCAGCGTGGTGTCGGCGTGGCCCAGCACCACCATCGCGCCGATCAGCACGATGCCGTGGATGAAGTTGGAACCGGACATCAGCGGGGTGTGCAGGATCACCGGCACCCGCGAGATGATCACGTGGCCGGCGATCGCGGCCAGCATGAAGATGTACAACGCTACGAACCCGTCGCTCATTGCTGTGTTCTCCAAGGCTGGATGCGCCTGTCCAGCATCATAACCATGCAACGAAAGCCCAGGCGACCACTGCCGTGTCAACCGATCGGGCGCCCAGGCGTTATTCCATCCAGAACCCCCCGGAACGCTACCCTGTGCTGGTGACCAGTCCACCCCTGATGCCATCTGCCGCGGCACCGGCCTCGCTGGACGTATTTCTGGCCGGGGTCGGCCCGCGCGCCTTCCGTTTTGCCGAGGCCGGTCTGCGCCAGCGCGAGGACGCGCTGGACGCGGTGCAGGACGCGATGGAGCGGATGCTCGGCTACCGCGACCAGCCGCCCGAGGAATGGACCCCGCTGTTCTGGAGCATCCTGCGCCGGCGCATCATCGACCTGCAGCGGCGCCGCAGCTTCCGCTTGAAGTTCTGGGCACCGCAGGACGAACAGGACCAGGACAGTGCCATCGACTGGGCCGACCACGCCGCCGGTCCGGCACAGGCGCACGAGCAGCGCGAGGACTACGCGCGGCTGGTGCAGGCGTTGCGGCGGCTGCCTGCCCGCCAGCGCGAAGCTTTCAGCCTGCGCGTGCTGCAGGAGCTGGATGTGGCCACCACCGCCAGAGCGATGGGCTGTTCGGAAGGCTCGGTCAAAACCCACCTGTCGCGCGCGCGCGACGCATTGCAGAAACAACTGGAGGCCACGCGGTGAACCGCCTGCCCACACCCCCCGATCAGTTCGACCACCGGCTGCAGCTGCTGCAGCAGCACGCCAATGGCGCGCTGTCGCACGCCACCCTGGCCCGCCTGCGGGGTGCCCGACAGGCCAATGCGGCTGAGGCGA
>NZ_BAZI01000046.1 GCF_001310775.1 Stenotrophomonas pictorum JCM 9942 | reverse complement strand
TGCCGGTACTGGCCAGCGGCTGGAATGGGTGCCGGGGTGATCAGCGGGCCAGACCGTCCAGCAGCTCCAGCCGCGCGGCGTCCTCACCATTGATCCGTAGTGCGGCTGGCGGCAGCTCCAGTGGCAATACCGCCAATGCCAGTGCGCCGGCACAGCTGGCCACGGTGCCGACGCTGGCATCCTCCGCGCTCACGCTGTCGCCGGGCGAGGGGGTGGCAGCGGTGTGCAGCAGCGCAAGCGAGCGCTTGGCCTTGCCCAGGAAGTGGGTGCGCGCCACGATTTCCTGTCCCGGGTAACAGCCCTTCCTGACGCTGTAGGCATTGAGCCGGTCCAGCCCGAGTTGCTGCGGGGTCCATTGCTCGCGCTGCGTGTCGATCAGACGCGGCAGGCCTAGGCGCAGGTCGGACTGGCGCCAGGCCAGCTCTTCTGTCGCACTGGCCTGCTGAGCGCCGCTGGCTGCGCCAAGGCGCAGGCTCCGGGGCAGCTGCGGCGTACCCACATCCAGCTCCAGGACACCGCCTTCAAGCTGCGCGATCTGCGCACCGGTGGCCTGGGCCGGTGCTTGGAAGGCGCCGCTCACGCAGGGGGTGGCTTCCGTCGTCAGGGTGACTTTGCGGCGGAAGACGAAGCGGCGCAGTTGCTCGGCCATGGCTTCCGCACCGCCGTCATGACAGACCAGTAACAACTGCTGGGCATCCACGCGCAACAGCTGAAACGCAGCAACCACGCGGCCTTTGGCCGTCAGCCAGGCGTTCCATTGCCAATGGCCGTCATCGAGCGCGACCACGTCATTGGCGAATTGGGCTTGGGCGAAGGGGACCGCATCGGGGCCGGCAAGACGCAATACCTGCGGCTGGGCGAGCATGCGGAAACCGTTGAAAACAGGGGCGAGGTTGTCAGACACGTGACTGGGGACTAAAATTTGTGCGTTGCGAGACCGACAATGATAGGCCAAACAACCCCCACTCCCGAGACCGAAACTGAAGCCCCGCAGGCACCGGAAAAGCAGCCGCTTCCCGAGGCTGATGCGGTGCCGCAGGAAATCGGTGGTCGCGGCGGACTTGATCCGGTGCGATACGGGGATTGGGAGAAAAACGGGCGCTGCATCGATTTCTGAGCAGCGTACAGCCAACGCGGCATTCCGCCGCCCAGCCGAGATACGAGTCAGCGAATGGCGAACAGACCCCGCCCCCTTTCTCCGCACCTGCAGGTGTATCGCTGGCAGATCCAGATGGCCACCTCGATCCTGCATCGAGCTACCGGCATCATTCTGGCTGTCGGCGCCCTGATCATCGCAGGCGGTTTGCTCGCCCTGATGATGGGCCCTGAGTCCTGGAGCTGCTTCACCTCCCATGCCGGCGCCTGGTACGGCAAGGTGATCCTGTTCGGTTGGACCTGGTGCTTTGCCTACACCTGTGCAATGGCATCCGGCACATCGTGCAGGACTTCGCCATCGGCTACGCCAAGCCGACCTTCATCCGCAGCAGCTGGGTGTCGGTGATCGCATCGCTGGTCATCACCGCGCTGATCTGGGCCTACGCCTGCATGGGAGCTGCCGCATGAGCAAGTACCGCACCCCGCTCAAGAATGCCCGCGGCCTTGGCAGCGCCAAGTCCGGCACCGAGCACTTCATCCACCAGCGCCTGACCGCAACCGCACTGGTCGCCTTGACCCTGTGGTTCCTGTGCTTCGTGCTGAGCCTGATGAACGCCGACTATGTCACCGCCGTGGCTGCCGTGGCCAAGCCGTGGAATGCCATGCTGCTGGTCGGCTTCCTGGTGGCCATGTTCTGGCACGCGCAGCTCGGTCTGCAGGTCGTGCTGGAGGATTACATCCACAATTCGCTGCTGGCCCTGGCCCTGCAGACCACGGTGAAGTTCGTTGCCGTGATCGGCGCGATCGTCAGCATCTTCGCGGTTGCCCGCGTTGCGCTTGGGAACTGATACATGTCCGCTTACAACATCACTGAACACAAGGTCGACATGGTGGTCGTCGGCGCCGGTGGCGCCGGCCTGCGCGCGACCTTCGGTCTGGCCCAGAAGGGCCTGCAGACCGTCTGCATCACCAAGGTCTTCCCGACCCGCTCGCACACCGTGGCGGCGCAGGGCGGCATCTCCGCCGCACTGGCCAACATGGGCGAGGACGACTGGCGTTACCACTTCTACGACACCATCAAGGGGTCGGATTGGCTCGGTGACCAGGACGCCATCGAGTACATGTGCCGCGAGGCCATTCCGGCGATCATCGAGCTGGAACACTACGGTGTGCCGTTCTCGCGTACCGAAGACGGCAAGATCTACCAGCGTCCGTTCGGTGGCATGACCACCAAGTATGGTGAGGGCCCGTCCGCGCAGCGCACCTGCGCCGCGGCCGACCGTACCGGCCACGCGATCCTGCACACCCTGTACCAGCAGTCGCTGGCGCACAACGCGCAGTTCATGATCGAGTACTTCGCGCTCGACCTGATCATGGACGAGGAAGGCGTCTGCCGCGGCGTGCTGGCGCTGGACATGGCCGAAGGCACCCTGCACCTGTTCCGTTCGCAGGGCGTGGTGCTGGCTACCGGCGGCTACGGCCGTGCCTACTTCAGCGCCACCTCGGCGCACACCTGTACCGGTGACGGCGGTGGCCTGGTGGCCCGTGCCGGCCTGCCCCTGCAGGACATGGAGTTCGTGCAGTTCCACCCGACCGGCATCTATGGCGCCGGCTGCCTGATCACCGAAGGTGTGCGAGGCGAGGGTGGCATCCTGCGCAACAGCAGTGGCGAGCGCTTCATGGAGCGCTACGCGCCGCATTACAAGGATCTGGCATCGCGTGACGTGGTGTCGCGTTCGATGACCATCGAAATCCGCGAGGGCCGCGGCGTCGGCGAGCACAAGGATCACATCCTGCTCGACCTGACCCACCTGGGCCCGGGCGTGATCGACGAGAAGCTGCCGGGTATCGCCGAAAGCGCCCGCATCTTCGCCGGCGTCGACGTGCACAAACAGCCGATCCCGGTGATCCCCACCGTGCACTACAACATGGGTGGCATCCCGACCAACTACCACGGTGAAGTGGTGCGCAAGGTCGGCGACAACCCCGATGCGGTCGTGCCGGGCCTGTACGCCATCGGTGAAGCCGCATGCGTTTCGGTGCATGGTGCCAACCGTCTGGGCTCCAACTCGCTGCTGGATCTGGTGGTGTTCGGCCGTGCCGTTGCCAACCGCTGCGCCGAGACGATCAAGCCGGGTGCCTCGCACAAGACCCTGCCGTCCGATGCCTGCGACAAGGCGCTGGGTCTGCTGGACAAGCTGCGCCACGCCAATGGCGATACGCCGACGGCGGTGATCCGCGACAACATGCAGCGCACGATGCAGGCTGACGCGGCCGTGTTCCGCACCAGCAAGACGCTGGAAGAAGGCTGCCAGAAGATGGCGCAGGTGTTCGATTCGTTCCAGGACGTCAAGGTTTCCGACCGCTCGCTGGTCTGGAACTCGGATCTGATCGAAACCTACGAGCTCAACAACCTGCTGCTCAACGCTGTGGCCACCATCAACTCGGCCGAACAGCGCAAGGAAAGCCGCGGTGCCCACGCGCACGAGGACTTCCCGGACCGCGACGACGTCAACTGGCAGAAGCACACGCTGGTCACCGTCGACGAAAAGGGCAAGTGCAGCTTCGACTACCGTCCGGTGCACATGTACACGCTCAGCGATGACGTGTCCGTGGTGCCGCCGAAGCCGCGCGTCTACTGATCCGGGGAACTACGAAAATGGCTGAATTTGCACTCCCGAAGAACTCCCGGCTGACCAAGGGCAAGCACTTCCCCGCCAAGAGCGGTGCGAAGAACACGCGGACCTTCAAGATCTACCGCTGGAGTCCGGACGACGACCAGAATCCGCGGACCGACACCTACGAGATCGATCTCGATGCGTGCGGCCCGATGGTTCTGGACGCGCTGATCAAGATCAAGAACGAGATTGATCCGACCCTGACCTTCCGCCGCTCCTGCCGCGAAGGCATCTGCGGTTCGTGCGCGATGAACATCGACGGCACCAACACGCTGGCCTGTACCCGCGCCATTGCCGATTGCGGCAAGGCCGAGGTGCCGATCTACCCGCTGCCGCACATGGACGTGGTCAAGGATCTGGTTCCGGATCTGACCCACTTCTATGCGCAGTACGCCTCGATCAAGCCGTGGATCCGTACCCAGACCCCGGCGCCGCCGGACCGTGAGCGCCTGCAGTCGCCGGAGGACCGCAAGAAGCTCGACGGCCTGTACGAGTGCATCCTGTGCGCGTGCTGCTCGACCAGCTGCCCGAGCTACTGGTGGAACGGCGAGCGTTACCTGGGCCCGGCGATCCTGCTGCAGGCTTACCGCTGGATCATCGACTCGCGTGACGAGGACACCGGTGCGCGTCTGGACGACCTGGAAGATCCGTTCAAGCTGTACCGCTGCCACACGATCATGAACTGCGCACGGACCTGCCCGAAGGGCTTGAACCCGGCCTTGGCCATTGCCGAGATCAAGAAGCTGATGATGGCGCGCCGAGCCTGATCCAGCGGTTTTCCGCCAGGCATCCGTGCCTGGCGACTTTGGCGGCACCGGCCTTTGGGTCTGGTGCCGTCTTCGTTTCTGCCGTGGACTGGCCACGGCTTGCAGGACAGGTGGATGATGAGCCCGGAAGAAGAAATCGAGCTGAAGAAGCTGCGCTGGCGCTGCCGACGCGGCATGCGCGAGCTGGACCAGCTGTTCGGTCGCTATCTGGACCGCTGCTGGGTGCAGGCGCCGGCAGCAGAGCGCGCGGTTTTCCTACAGCTGTTGGAGACCGAAGACGATAAGTTGTGGCGCTGGTCCATGGGCTACGAGGCTTGCCCCGATGCGCAACTGGCACAACTGCTCGACAAGATCCGCGCCTTGCCGGTGTGAGTGGCGGCCATCGCGCTGGCTGGCGCTGGTGATGATGGCGCTGGGCCTCGGCGCGGCCATCGCCTTGATGGACTGCGCGTTGCCGCGCCTGTATGCGGCGCCCGCGGCGTTGTGCGTATTGGCCGTCTGCGTGTGGAGCTGTCGCCGCGAGTTGCGGCGCCCGCCGCGTCAGCTGCTGGTTCCTATCGCGCCATCGCCGGTGCTGGTGGACGGCGCGCCGGTCACCGCCGTGGAGTTGCTCGAGCGCGGGCCGCTGACGCTGCTGCGCTTCAGGCAGGGCCGCCGCCGCAGCAGCTGTCTGTTCTGGCCCGACACGTTGGATTCCGGGCAGCGACGTGAACTGCGACTGGCCGTTCGTACCCATGCCGTTTCCCGCGACGCGCCGACGGTGGCACCATAGCGGCAGTTCACGGGCACACACGCATGTTCAAACCCTTACCTGTCGCAATCGGATTGCGTTACCTGCGTGCCAAGCGCCGCAACGGTTTCATCTCCTTCATCTCGATGGCATCGATCCTGGGTATCGCACTCGGGGTCATGGTGCTGATCACCACACTGGCGGTGATGAGCGGTTTCCAGAAGGAGATCCGCGACCGCCTGCTGCAGATGTCCGCCCATGCCACCGTCAGTGCCGATGGCGAGGCGATGTCCAACTGGCAACATGCGGTGGATTTGGCGATGAAGGATCCACGCGTGGCCGGTGCCGCGCCGTATATCGAGATCCAGGCCATGCTGGCCGGCCCGCGCGTACAGGGTGCCATCGTGCAGGGCATCGACCCGGCACAGGAGCCGAAGGTGTCGGTGATCGGCGAGAAGATGGTCAAGGGATCGCTGGACAGCCTCAAGCCCGGAGAGTTCAACATCCTGCTCGGGAAGGAGCTGGCGATCTGGCTCGGCGTCGGCGTCGGTGACAGCGTGGTCGCCACCCTGGCCGAAGTGCAGGGCACGCCGATGGGGGCGATGCCGCGGGTCAAGCGCTTCACCGTCAGTGGGATCTTCGAGGCCGGTTCCAACGAGGTCGACCGTGGCGTGGCCTTCACCAACATGCAGGACATGGAACGGGTGCTGCGCATGGACGGGGCCACCGGCGTGCGCCTGAAGATGCATGACATGGACCAGGCCTACACGGTGGCGCGCGATCTGGCAGTCAATCTCAACGGCTATTACCGCGTGAGCGACTGGACCCAGGAAAACGCCAACCTCTACCACTCGTTGCGCATGGAGAAGACGGTGATGGGCATCCTGCTGTCGCTGATCATCGCGATGGGGGCGTTCAACCTGGTGTCCTCGCAGGTGATGCTGGTCACCGACAAGCAGGCCGATATCGCGATCCTGCGCACCCTGGGCCTGACTCCGGGCGGGGTGATGCAGGTGTTCATGGTGCAGGGCACCTTGATCGGGCTTTTCGGCACGCTGGCCGGCGTGATCGGTGGCATCACCCTGACGCTGAATCTGGAGCGCATCCTCGGCCTGATCGAGAGCGCTTTCAACATCAAGCTGCTGCCGGAGGACGTGTATTACATCACCGGCCTGCCGACGGATATGCAGACCGGCGATATCGTGGTGATCACCCTGGTGGCGCTGATGATGAGCTTCCTGGCAACGCTGTACCCGGCCTGGCGCGCGGCGCGCACCCAGCCGGCGGAGGCGCTGCGCTATGAATGAGAATGCACGCATGGAATCGGTGATCCGCGCCGAGGGACTGGGCAAGACCTACGCCGAAGGCAAGATGCACACGCCGGTGTTCGATGGCCTGGACCTGGATGTGGCCGCCGGCGAGACCGTGGCGATCGTCGGCGCTTCCGGTGCCGGCAAGAGCACGCTGCTGCACCTGCTGGGCGGTCTGGATATTCCCAGCGCCGGCGAGGTCTATGTCACCGGGCAGAAGATGTCGACGTTGTCCGATACCGAGCGCGGGCGCCTGCGCAACCGCTCGCTGGGCTTCGTCTACCAGTTCCACCATCTGCTGCCGGAGTTCACCGCGCTGGAGAACGTGATGATGCCGGTGATGCTGGGCGGCAGCGACGCGGCCGAGGCGGGCAAGCGTGCTACGGCCCTGTTGGAATCGGTCGGGCTTGGCCATCGCCTGGAGCACAAGCCGGGCGAGCTGTCTGGCGGTGAGCGCCAGCGTGCCGCGGTGGCGCGTGCACTGGTGAACCAGCCGGCCTGCGTGCTGGGAGACGAGCCGACCGGCAATCTGGATGACAAGACGGCCGCGACCGTTTTCGAGCTGATGTTGGAGTTGAACCGTGCCCAGCGCACCAGTCTGGTGCTGGTGACCCACGACCGGGGTCTGGCGCGCAAGTTGGACCGGGTGCTGGAGCTGCGCCAAGGACGCCTGCACGAGCTGGAACGCGGCCAGGTCTGATCCCGGGTCTTACGCGCCGGTATTGCTGCGGATTTAACTTTGCACGGCGGATGATCGCCATGCGGGTGCCATGCCCGTGGTTACCCTATGTCCAAGGAGTCATGTCATGAGAAAGCTGCTGGTTACCTTGATTGCTCTCGCCGCACTGGCTGGGTGTGCAACCACGGGCAAGTTGTCCAGCGATGAGCGGCTGGCGCTGTATCGCGCCCATGCCGGCGAACCGGTAAAGGATTTCCAGTATTTCGGCTCGCTCAACGGCTGGACCGAGCTGGGCGACAGCGCACTGGCGGTGTGGACCCGCCCCAGTGAGGCATATCTGCTGGAGCTGATGGGGCCATGTATCGATCTGGATTTTGCGCCGGCCATTTCAGTGACCAACCAGATGGGGCGGGTATCTGCCCGGTTCGACAGTGTGATCGTGCTTGGCGCTGGCTTGGGTGGGCCGGGCATTCCCTGCCGGATCCAGACCATCCGGCCAGTGGACGTGAAGGGCCTGCGGCAGACCGAGAAGGCGTTGCGCGAAGCCAGGTTGCAGGAGCGCGAAGCGGCCAAGCCGTAATCGCACCGCGGGCCGCAGGTGGCCCGCGCCTCGGGTTCAGCCCTGGGTGTCGGGCGTCACATAGCCGGCCGGCTTTTCCGCGCCACCAGCGAACAGGTACTTCACCAGTTCTTCTTCCAGAAACGCGCGATGCTTCGGATCGCGCGGCGAGAGCCGGTTCTCGTTGATCAGCATGGTCTGGTGCGCCAGCCACGATGCCCAGGCCTGCTTGCCGATGCCAGTGAAGATGCGCTGCCCCAGCTCGCCGGATAGGGCACGAAATCCAGACCTTCGGTTTCGCGTTGTTCGTACTGGCAGAAGACGGAGCGGGACATGGCGTATTCCTGTTGGATCAGTGCGCCGGGTGGCGCTCTAGCAGTTTGCGGATCGGTGCGGGCAGCCCCAGCGAGGGCAGTTCACTGGCTGCCACCCAGCGCAGGCTGTCATTGTCGCCGACCCTTGCGTGGAGGGCGACCTTGCGCACGTGCAGCGGCTGCAGGTGCAGGCGGTAGTGGCTGAAGGTATGCACGATCGGCGGCAATTCCTTGCTGTTGTCATAGTCACCGGCAATGTTGTCGGCAAACCACTGCCGCATCTGGCTGTCGGTTTCGGCCTGGGGCAAGGTCCACAGCGAGGCCCAGATACCGGTCGGCGGGCGCTTGAGCAGCAGGATGCGACCCTGCGCGTCCTCCAGCAGCAACGCGGTGGCCTCGCGTTCGGGCAGGGTCTTGCTCGGTTTGGGCGTGGGCAGCGACTCGACCAGTCCTTGCGCATGGGCAATGCATGAAGTCTGCAGCGGGCACAGGATGCAGGCCGGCTTGGCGCGGGTGCACAGCGTGGCGCCGAAATCCATCTGCGCCTGGGTGTAGTCGGCCATGCGGCCGGCGGGCACCTGGGTGAGCTGTTCGGCAGCCAGTGCCCACAACTGCTTTTCGATGGCGGGAAGGCCCGGAAAACCGGCAATGCGTGATAGCGGGTCATCACCCGCTTCACGTTGCCATCGAGGATCGGCAACGGGTCGTTCCAGGCCTGGCTGAGGATCGCACCTGCGGTACTGCGGCCGATGCCGGGCAGGGCGAGCAGGGCCTCGAAATCGCGGGGCAGTTCACCGCCGTGCAGTTCAACGCATTGCTTTGCCGCGGCATGCAGGTTGCGGGCGCGGGCGTAGTAGCCCAGCCCGGCCCAGTGCGCCATCACCATGTCGTTGTCGGCGGCGGCCAGATCGGCCAGCGTCGGGAACGACTGCACAAAGCGCAGGAAGTAGGGGGTGACCGTGGCCACCTGCGTCTGCTGCAGCATGATCTCCGACAGCCATACCCGGTATGGCGAACGCGGGTGCTGCCACGGCAGATCGTGGCGGCCGTGCTGGTCGAACCACGCCAGCAGCGGCGCAACGAAGCTGTCGGCGCCGGCGTTGTCCGTGTGCGGCATCAATTGCCGCTGCTGCCCAGCGCTTCGGGCAGCAAGGCGTCGACGAAGGCTTCCGGATCAAACACGCGCAGATCTTCCGGGCGCTCGCCGATACCGGCAAAACGGATCGGAATGCCGAACTCGCGGGCCAGCGCGAACACCACGCCGCCCTTGGCGGTGCCGTCCAGCTTGGTCACCACCAGCCCGGTGACGCCGGCGGCGGCGTGGAACTGGCGCAGCTGTGACAGCGCGTTCTGGCCGGTGGTGCCATCGATGACCATCAGCACTTCGTGCGGAGCGGTGTCGTCGATCTTGCCGAGCACGCGGCGGATCTTGCTCAGTTCGTTCATCAGGCCGGTCTGGGTGTGCAGGCGGCCGGCGGTATCGGCGATCAACACGCTGGTGCCACGCGCCTTGCCGGCCTGCAGGGCGTCGAACGCGACCGAGGCGGCATCGGCGTTCTGGCCCTGGGCGACCACGGCCACGCCGTTGCGCTCGCCCCAGATCTGCAGCTGGGCCACCGCGGCGGCGCGGAAGGTGTCGCCGGCGGCCAGCATCAGGCTGTGGCCCTGATCCTTGAAACGCTTGGCCAGCTTGCCGATGGTGGTGGTCTTGCCGACGCCGTTGACGCCGACGGTGAGGATCACAAACGGCTTGGCGTTGGCGTCGATGACCAGCGGCTTGGCCACTGGCTGCAGCAGTGCGATCAGGTCCGCGCGCAGTGCGGCCAGCAATGCATTGGCGTCGGCGAATTCGCGCGATTTCATGCGCTTGCGCAGGTCTTCGACCAGCGCGGTGGTGGCCGGCACGCCGACGTCGGCGGTGATCAGCGCGGTCTCGATCTCGTCGAGCAGGTCGTCGTCGAGTTTGGGATTGCGCGAGAACAGGCCGCCGAAGCTGCGGGCGAGGGTGCTGTTGCGCAGCCGTTCGCGCCAGCCGAGCTTGCCGGAGGCGGCGGCCGGTGCGGCGCTGGCGGGAATAAGCGCATCGTCGGTCGCCGCGGTTTCGACTGCGGGCACTGCAACCGCTACCGGTGGCGCCTCTTCCTGCGCGGCGGGCATTGGTTCGATCACTGCGGCCGGCGTTTGCGGAGCGGCCGGTACGGCAGCTGTCGCTGCGCTGATGACGGATGCAGGCTGTGTTTCGGCCACCACACTGGCCGGAGCAGGCGTCTCGCTCACGGCCGTGGCAGGGGATTCAGCCGCCGGCGCCGGAAACGCTTCACTGGCATCGATATGCGGTGAGGCATCGGCGGGTGCTTTCGGGAACGCTGCGGCCAGCTCCTCCGCGCTCAGCGTGGACGGCTTGGCGGGCTGTTGGGCGTCGTCGTTCTTCTTGCGGCGGAAAAAGCTGAACATGAGGGAAAAAGGTCTGAAATCAGCGGCATATGCTACCACCGGGGCCCGCAGGGGGGCGGTGGCGGATAAACGCGGAGCCGGCACAGGGCCGGCTCCGGGCGGGAGCTGCATGGGCGCAAGTTACGCCGATAGCTCCAGCAGCAGCTCGTTGAGGCGGCGCACGTAGCCGGCCGGGTCCTTCAGGCTGTCGCCGGCGGCCAGTGCGGCCTGGTCGAACAGCACGTGGGCCAAGTCGTTGAAGCGGTCCATATCGGCTTCCGCGTCGAGCTTCTCGATCAGCGGATGGGCCGGGTTGAACTCGAACACCGGCTTGGACTCCGGTACCTTCTGGCCGCTGGCTTCCAGGATCTGGCGCATCTGCAGCCCCAGATCCTGCTCGCCGATGGCCAGGATCGCCGGCGAATCGGTCAGGCGGTGGGAGACGCGCACTTCGGCCACGTCCTCGCCCAGCGCGGTCTTCAGGCGCGTGACCAGGGCCTCCTTGGTCTTGGCGACTTCCTCCTGCGCCTTCTTGTCCTCTTCGGTTTCCAGCTTGCCCAGGTCCAGGTCGCCGCGGGCGATGTCGACAAAGGACTTTCCGTCGAACTCGTTGAGGTAGCCCATCAGCCACTCGTCGATGCGGTCGGTCATCAGCAGCACTTCGATGCCCTTCTTGCGGAACACCTCCAGGTGCGGGCTGTCCTTGACCTGCTGGTAGCTTTCGCCGGTCAGGTAATAGAGCTTGTCCTGGCCGTCGATCATGCGGGCGACATAGTCGGCCAGGGCCACACTCTGCTCGCCGCTGCCGTCATGGGTGGAGGCGAAGCGCAACAGGCCGGCGATCTTCTCGCGGTTGCCGTAATCCTCGGCCGGACCTTCCTTCAGCACCTGGCCGAAGTTCTTCCAGAAGCCGGCATAGTCCTCCGGCTTGTCCTTGGCCAGCTTCTCCAGCATGTCCAGCGAACGCTTGGTCAGGGCCGACTTCATCGAGTCGATCACCGGGCCGGACTGCAGGATTTCGCGGGACACGTTCAGCGGCAGGTCGTTGGAGTCGACCACGCCCTTGATGAAACGCAGGTACAGCGGCAGGAACTGCTCGGCCTGGTCCATGATGAAAACGCGCTGCACATAGAGCTTCAGGCCCTTGGGCGCGTCACGGTGGTACAGGTCGAACGGGGCGCGACCGGGGGTGTACAGCAGCGAGGTGTATTCCAGCTTGCCCTCGACCTTGTTGTGGCTCCAGGCCAGCGGGTTGGTCGGATCGTGGGCGATGTGCTTGTAGAACTCCTGGTATTCCGCGTCGCTGATCTCGGACTTGGCGCGGGTCCACAGTGCATTGGCGCGGTTGACGGTCTCCCATTCCGGCGTGGCCGGCTTGTCGGCTTCCTCGCGTGGTGCTCTTTCTGCAGCTCGATCGGCAGGCCGATATGGTCGGAGTACTTCTTGATCAGGCTGCGCAGCTGCCAGCCGTCGGTGTAGCTGTCCTCGCCTTCCTTCAGGTGCAGCACGATGCGGGTGCCGCGCTCGGGCTTGTCGATGGTGGCGATCTCGAACTCACCTTCGCCCCTGGAGGACCAGTGCACGCCCTCGCTGGCCGGCAGACCGGCGCGGCGACTGTAAACGTCGACCTGGTCGGCGACGATGAAGGCCGAATAGAAGCCCACGCCGAACTGGCCGATCAGGTTGGAGTCCTTCTTCTGGTCGCCGGACAGGTTCTTCAGGAAATCGGCGGTACCGGACTTGGCGATGGTGCCCAGGTGCGCGATGGCTTCCTCGCGGCTCAGGCCGATGCCGTTGTCGTCGATGGTCAGGGTGCGCGCGGCCGGGTCGGCCTCGATGCGGATGCGCAGTGGCGCGCCGCCTTCCAGCAGCTCGGGCCGGGTCAGCGCTTCGAAGCGCAGCTTGTCGGCGGCGTCGGCGGCATTGGACACCAGCTCGCGCAGGAAGATTTCCTTGTTCGAGTACAGCGAATGGATCATCAGGTGCAGCAGCTGCTTCACCTCGGTCTGGAAGCCCAGGGTTTCCTTTTGGGTTTCTGCGTTCATCGGTCGGTCGTGCTCCATGGCTGACATGCCGCGTGGGGATCGCGGCGGCTGACTCCACGGGTAAGGGTGATTGAACCGATTTCAAGGCTTGGGTGGCCCGGCAGGTGCTTGGTCTATCATTCCCGTCCTGTTTTCCGCTCGAAGGTCCGTGCCGCCAATGTCCTTGATTTCTCGCCTGTTCCTTCCGGTGGTGGGCACATGAACGGCCGCAGCAAGGCGGCCGGTCCAGCTGGTGGCGGACAGGTGCGTATCGTCGGTGGGCGCTGGCGCAATACCCGGCTGCAGGTGCCGGACCTGCCGGGGCTGCGTCCGACCAGTGACCGCGTGCGCGAGACCCTGTTCAACTGGCTGATGCCCAAGCTGCCCGGTGCCCGGGTGCTGGACCTGTTCGCCGGCAGTGGCGCGCTGGGG